>DNMS01000410.1 GCA_003488105.1 Rhodospirillaceae bacterium | reverse complement strand
CGAGGGCGCGGCCGTGCAGCACCGGCATCAGGTCGAAGTACGGCCGGATGATCGGCGACGCCGAGCCTTCGAAGTCCGCGAACGGTCCGTCGAAGAACACCACGCCCTCGTGCAGCATGACCGTGCGCGGCTGCAGCCGGCGCAGCAAATCCTTGTCATGGGTGACGATCAGGGTCGTGCGATGCTTGCCCGACCGGGTCGGCGCCACATGCGTGCGTGCGATCAGGTCGTGCATGGTCGACGCCGTGGTCGGGTCCAGGCCGGTGGTCGGCTCGTCGTAGAACAGAACTTCCGGATCCATGGCAAGGGCGCGCGCCACGGCCAGACGCTTGGCCATGCCGCCGGACAACTCGTTCACGTCCGTCGCCATGAAATCGTCGGTGTCGGGAAGATCGACCGCCGTCAGGACCGTGCGCGCGATCCCGATGATCTCGGGCTCTTCCAGGCCCCGCACTTCCGACAGCCACAGGCCGATGTTGTCCAACACCGTACCGGAAAACAGGGCGTTCCTCTGGAACACCACGCCCCAATGGGTGTGCAGACGGTCGGTCTCCATCGTATCCAGCGCCGTCAGGTCGATCAGGGGGGCGCCGTCCATGTCGTGATCGGCGACCAACACGCGCCCCTGGTCGGGGTCGAGGCGGCCCAGGATATGGTTGAGCAGAACCGTCTTGCCGCTGCCCGAGCCGCCGACAATGGCGACGATTTCCCCCCGTTCGATCAACAGGTCGATACCGGTAAGCACCCGATGCGCGCCGAAGGCCTTACACAGGCCGTCAATCCTGATTTCCGCCGGCGCGCCGTTCATCAGGCCGGGGCCACGCGGGCCCGTGGCGGGTGCACCCTCATCCCCGCACCTTGACGGGCTCGTATTCCTCCAGCCGGTCCGTGGCCGGCGCCGGGGTGCGCGACAGGGCGGCGACGGCGTCCCACAAGTCCTGGGTCATCTTCACGTCCACGGACTTGAGCGAAGGTTCCAGCTGCTTGACGTTGCGCGCCCCCACGATGGGTGCGGTGACCGCCGGATTGGCCGCGACCCAGGCAACGGCCAGGGTCACCGGATGGATGCCCTGCTTTTCCGCGAACTCCGTGAACCGGCCGGCGGTTTCCAGCATCCAGTCGTCGGAATAGCGCACGGCGTATTCCTGCTTGTCCTTGACCCGGCCGACCTTGGGCTGCACGCCGGGGCGGTATTTGCCCGACAGCATGCCGCCGCCGACGGGGCTGTAGGTGATGACGCCCATGCCTTCCGCCTGGGCCTGGGGGAAGATTTCCGCCTCGGCCGCGCGCTTGACCAGGTTGTACATGGGCTGGATCACATCGAACTTGGTCCAACCGTTCTTTTCCGAAATACCCTGGGCCTTGGCGACCTGCCAGGCAGCGTAGTTCGACGCCCCGATGTAGAGCACCTTGCCCGCGCGCACCAAATCCTCCAACCCGCGCATGACTTCCTCCAGCGGCGCCAGTTTCTCGAAGCGGTGCATGAACAGCACGTCCAGGCGGTCGGTCTTAAGACGTTTAAGGCTATCCTCGACGGCCATGACGACGTGGCGGCGGTTGCCGCCCGTGGAATTGATGTCGCCCCGGATGTTGTTGAAGCATTTGGAGGTGATGACCAGGTTGTCCCGCTCACCCTTCATCAACTCACCCAGAATGGTTTCCGCCTTGCCCTTGGTATAGGCGTCGGCGCAATCGAAGAAGTTGACGCCGATGTCGCGTACCTTCTTGTACATGGCCTTGGACGCGGTCTTATCGGCTTCCGCCCCGAAGGACATGGTGCCGAAGCATAATTGTGACACGCGCACACCCGTGCGACCCAAAGTTCTGTATTCCATGGATGGTTCCTCCCGTCGGCGCTCCCGGCGCGATGCGGGACGCGATTGTGATTGGTTGTGGCGCAGATTGCCGAGCCGATGTGAAAGATGCAAGGGAAAGGCCGCTTTCTTACCCCCTATCCGACATCATCGGTTGCGCAAAACCGTGTGTAATTACAATATGATCGATTGCATCCTTACAGCACCTCTTTTCCCGGATCGCGGAAAATTATGGAACTCTCGAACCATCTCATTCTGATCGGGTCTGCCTTGATCCTGGTCAGCATCATCGCCGGCACCTTGTCGTCGCGGTTCGGGGCTCCTTTGCTGCTGGTGTTTCTGGTGCTCGGCATGCTGGCCGGCGAGGACGGCCCCGGCGGGCTCAAATTCAACGACTACGACACCACCTATCTGGTCGGCAGTATCGCACTCGCCATGATCCTGTTCGACGGTGGCCTGCGCACCCGATGGAAGGATTTCCGCGGTGTCAGCGCGCCGGCCGCGGTGCTGGCGACCGCCGGGGTGCTGATCACCGCCGCCATCACGGGCGTCGCGGCGCGGTTCCTTCTTGGCGTCGATTGGCTGGAAGGCCTGCTGATCGGATCGATCGTCGCCTCGACGGATGCGGCGGCGGTGTTTCTACTGCTGTCGGCGCGGGCCATGCGCCTGCGCGACCGGCTGGGCGCGATCCTCGAGGCCGAGGCCGGGCTCAACGACCCCATGGCCGTGCTGCTGACGATCACCTGCGTCGGCTTGATCACATCGACGGACCCGTCCTTGACCCTTGATACGGCGACCATCGTCGCCGGGCAGTTTTCCCTACAGATCGTCGGCGGGCTGCTGGCCGGACTGTTCGGAGGGTATGCCCTGCTGACGGCGCTCAACGGCCTGAGCATCGCATCCGGCCTTTACCCGGTGCTGGCTGCATCGGGGGCCTTGCTGCTGTTTGCCGGCGCCCAGGAAATCGGCGCCAGCGGTTTTCTTGCCGTCTATATCGCGGGCCTTGTCGTCGGCAACCGGCGGCACAAGGCGACGCTGCTGATCAACCGCTTTCACGACGGCCTGGCCTGGCTGTGCCAGATCATCATGTTCCTGATCCTGGGTCTGCTGATCACACCCAGTTCCCTTATCCCGGTCATCCTGCCCGCCGTCGCCATCGCCGCCGCCCTGATGTTCATTGCCCGGCCCGTCGCCGTGGGGTTGTCCCTGGCGGCGTTCCGCTATCCGCCCCGGGAAATCGCCTTCGTGTCCTGGGTCGGGCTGCGCGGCGCCGTGCCCATCTTCCTCGGCACCATTCCCGTAATCGCCGGTGTCGACAACGCGGAAACCTACTTCGGGGTGGTCTATGTCGTCGTCATGGCCTCGCTGATCGTGCAGGGATGGAGCGTCGGCGCCGTCGGGCGGCGCCTGGGCGTGCTGCTCGCCCCCCGCCCGGCGCAGCCACCGCGGGTCGAAATCGACCTGCCGTCCGATGTCGGCAAGGACATGACCGCCTATACCGTCCAGGCGCGTAGCTTGGCGTTGCGGCGTGATCTGGCCCGCCTGCCGTTGCCGGAAAACATCGACGTCGTCTCCATTATCCGTGACGGCATCCTTCGGACCCCCGCCGACCTCGAACGCCTGGCCCCGGGGGATGACGTGATCCTGCTCGCACCCCCGGATCAGACGGCGGCGCTCGACCGCTTGTTCGGCGCGCGGCAGCCCGGTCAGAACGATCCCGACGCGGTCGGCGAGTTCTCGTTCGATGCCCAAGCTCCCCTCGGGGCGATCGCCGACGCCTACGACTTCTGGATCCCCAACAACCGACGCGAGACAGCGGTCGGCGATTTCCTGCGCCGCAACCTGTTGCGCGCGCCCATCGTTGGGCGCCGCCTGCACCTGGTTTCGGTCGAGCTTATCGTCCGACG
>DNMS01000136.1 GCA_003488105.1 Rhodospirillaceae bacterium | reverse complement strand
ACAGCGTCCAGTTCATGGCGGGTTCGTCCCTGTCCGGAAGTCTTCGCTTTGATTAGCAAAGGCGGGGCATCGCGTAAATGCGATTCCCCTTTGCTACGGCCCGCCGCCGATGCTACATCACGCCCGCCATGACAACTGACCTCAGCCGTATTCGCAACTTCGCGATCATTGCCCATATCGACCACGGGAAATCGACCCTGGCCGACCGCCTGATTCAGATGACGGGCGGGCTGACCGACCGCGAGATGTCGGAACAGGTGCTCGACAGCATGGATATCGAGCGCGAGCGCGGCATCACCATCAAGGCGCAGACCGTGCGCCTGGACTATACGGCCAAGGACGGCGAGAAATACGTCCTCAACCTGATCGACACGCCGGGCCATGTCGACTTCACCTACGAGGTCTCGCGCTCGCTGGCCGCCTGCGAGGGCTCGCTGCTGGTCGTCGACGCGACCCAGGGGGTCGAGGCGCAGACCCTGGCCAATGTTTATCTCGCCCTCGACGTCGACCACGAGATCGTCCCCGTGCTCAACAAGATCGACCTGCCGGCGGCGGAAACGGAGCGGGTCAAGGCGCAGATCGAGGACGTGATCGGCCTCGACACCTCGGACGCCCTGGAAATCTCGGCCAAGACCGGGATCGGCATCGACAGCGTGCTCGAAGCCATCGTCACCCGTCTGCCGGCGCCCAAGGGCGATCCGTCGGCGACGCTCTCGGCCCTTTTGGTCGACAGCTGGTACGATCCCTATCTCGGCGTGATGATCCTGGTCCGGGTCGTCGACGGCACCCTGAAGCGCGGCCAGCGCATCCGCATGATGGCCAACAACGCCGCCTATCAGGTCGAACAGGTCGGCTATCTCCGGCCCAAGCCGACCAAGGTCGACGAACTGGGCCCGGGCGAGGTCGGCTATTTCACGGCGGCCATCAAGCGCGTCGCCGATACCAACGTGGGCGACACCATCACCGACGACCGCAAGCCGGCGGCCAAGCCGCTCGCCGGGTTCAAGCCCTCCGTCCCGGTGGTGTTCTGTGGCCTGTTTCCGACGGACGCCGGCGATTACGAAGACCTGCGCGATTCCCTGGAAAAGCTGCATCTGAACGACGCCAGCTTCCATTTCGAGGCCGAATCCTCGGCCGCCCTGGGCCTGGGATTCCGCTGCGGGTTTTTGGGCCTTCTGCATCTTGAAATCGTGCAGGAGCGGCTGGAGCGCGAGTTCGATCTCGACCTCATCACCACCGCGCCCAGCGTGGTCTACAAGGTGTACCGGACCGACGGCGTGATGCGCGAACTGCACAACCCCGTGGACATGCCGGATCCCTCGGCCATCGATTACATCGAAGAGCCCTGGATCAAGGCCAGCATCATGGTGCCCGACGAATATCTGGGTGCTGTGCTGCAACTGTGCACGGACCGCCGCGGCGAACAGGAAACCCTGACCTATGTCGGCAACCGGGCATTGGTCGTCTATCACCTGCCGCTCAATGAAATCGTGTTCGATTTCTACGACCGGCTGAAATCCGTCAGCCGCGGATATGCCAGCTTCGATTACGAGCTGGAAGGCTACCGCGAGGGCGATCTGGCCAAGGTCTCGATCCTGGTCAATCTGGAGGCCGTGGATGCGCTCGCCTTCATCGTGCACAAATCCCATGCCGAGGCCCGCGGCCGCCAGATCTGCGAAAAGTTGAAGGACCTGATCCCGCGCCAGCTGTTCAAGATCGCCATCCAGGCGGCGATCGGCGGCAAGGTCATTGCCCGCGAAACCCTGGGCGCCATGCGCAAGGACGTCACCTCCAAATGTTACGGCGGCGACATCACGCGCAAGAAAAAGCTTCTGGAAAAGCAGAAGAAGGGCAAAAAGCGCATGCGCCAGTTCGGCAACGTGGAAATCCCGCAATCGGCCTTCCTGGCCGCGCTCAAGACCGGCGAATAACCGGGCGGGGGGACGGACCGACATGCTGCCCAACCCCAAGGCCCCGATCCGCTCGTTCCTCACCGGCTGCCTGTTTCTGGCGGCGCTGGTCACGGGCGCGCTCATGTTCTGGACCCTCAGGCAGGAGGACGGGCGGAAATTCTGCGCCGAGGGCGGGGGCACGCTCTACGGCCTGTGCCAGCCGACCGCCGATTTCCTGCTGACCGGGCTGGTGTGGTATCTGCTGATTTTCGGCGCCCTGGCCATGCCGATCGTGTCGATCCTGGCCCTGAAACGCCTGCGTCGGCCCCCCGGGGACTAACGCCCCCGGGCGACCGACGTTCCGGCTTGAGATTTAAGCCTTGCGGATGACCGCTTCGATGTAATCGGCGGGTGCCGTCAAGGTCCCCCGGGGCGAGGTGTTGAACTGTTCCAGGAGATCGCGCAGGTCATGGTCGAGCGCGCTCTGCCGGTCGCCCAAGGCCAGGAAGGCCTTGTGCACGGGGCCGTAGTAGGTGCGGAAAACCTCCAGGAAATGATCCACCGACAGATAGCGGAACGTGAATTGGCGCGGCGTCAGGTCGATGGCGGCAACGCCGGTGCCGAACAGCTCGACAATGCCTTTCGCCGTGCCCCAACGGGCCGGTGATTTGACGCCGGGCGCCGGCGGCAGGTGACTGCCCAGGGTCTTGAACATCTGGCCGATCAGGCCCTGCGGCGTCCAGTTGGCGAGGGCGATGACGCCGCCCGGCCGGCAGACCCGCAGCAGTTCGGCGGCAGCGCGCTCCTGATCGGGGGTGAACATCACGCCGAAGGTCGACAGCACCACGTCGAAGCTGTTGTCGGCGAACGGCAGGACCTCGGCGTCGGCGGTCTGGAACGCGGGGTTCAGGCCGTCGGCTTCGGCCCGCAGGCGCCCCTTGGCCAACAAGGCGTCCACATAGTCCGTTGAGGTCACCTCGCAGTACCGCCGGGCGGCGGCCAGGGTCGCGTTGCCGTTGCCAGCGGCAACGTCCAGGACCCGGCTGCCGGGCTGCAGGTCGATGGTTTCACACAGCTGTTCGCCGACGATCTGCAGGGTGGTGCCGACGACGGCATAGTCGCCGGAGGCCCAGGCCCCCTGCTGCTTCGCCTTGATCCCGTCCAGGGTTGGCGGTGTTTGATTGCGCGCGGTCGCGGTTGTCATGGGTTGGTTCCTTTTCATAAGCGAATGAGACGGCGGGTCTTCGGGGACCCGGCCCGTCGGGCGGGCTGCTAATGGCACGCCCGGAACATTGCCCGATAGTTCAGAAACTGAACCGGCCCGGTATACGAACTGAACTACCGCCGTGCCCCCGCTTGGGGCAGGATGCGCGGCAGACCGCGAGGAGGGAGAAATGGCCGAAAGCAGCTATCAGCAGTTTTGCCCCGTCGCCATGGCGGCCGAAATCCTCGGCGGCCGGTGGATCATCAATCTGGTCCGTGAACTGCTTGCCGGATCGACCCGTTTCAACGACCTGCGCCGGGGTCTGCCGCGCGTGTCGCCGGCGCTGTTGTCGAAGCGCCTGAAGGAGTTGGAGGAACATGGCGTGGTGGCGCGCCGGCCGCTGCCCGGCGAGGCGGCAGTCATGGAATACCATCTGACGGCGGCGGGCCGGGAATTGGGCCCGATCATCGAGGCCATCGGCATCTGGGGCCATCGCTGGACGGAATCAAAGGTGCAGCTGGCCTATTTGGATGCGGGGCTTCTGATGTGGGACATGCGCCGCAACCTGCGGGTCACGGAAATGCCGGCCAAGCGCGTGGTCATTCAGATCACGTTTCCCGAACGCAGGCAGGGCGAGCGCGACTGGTGGTTCGTGGTCGACCCCAAAGACGGCACCGACCTGTGCGCCGTGGACCCGGGCTTCGATGTCGACCTGTTCGTGCGCACGGACCTTCGGACCATGACCGCCATCTGGATGGGGCTGGATACCGTGGTCAAGGCGGTGGACGAGGGGCGGCTTATCGCAGTGGGGGACAAGAGCCTGCAGCGGGGCATGGCCCGGTGGCTGGGGGTCAGCTCCATCGCCGCGGTGCAGAAGCAGCGGCCCTGACCGACGGGTTGCGGGGTCAGCGGCCGCCGCCGGGCGGCGGCATGTCGGTCATATCGA
>DNMS01000295.1:1449-6852 GCA_003488105.1 Rhodospirillaceae bacterium | reverse complement strand
TTCTTCCGCGACGCCTTCGATGCCGATCAGCGGCGGTTCTTCGGCCATACGGTGGGCGCACTCGGCAAACCGGAATTCTATTTCGCCGCCGCCGCCCTGACCGCCGCCGTCTGCTGGGTCCTGCGCCGCCGCATGGCCGAGGGCGGCGAGCGCCTGCGCTGTGCCATGCATGCGGCCCTGTTCGTGATTTTTTCCATCGCCTCTGCGGGTGTGCTGGTCAACCTGCTGAAGTTCGTGATCGGGCGCATGCGGCCCCGTGAACTGCTGGAAAACGGGCTGTACGGCGTCATCCCCTTCAACACGGATTTCGGCATGAACTCCTATCCCTCGGGTCATTCCCAGATGGTGTGGTCGCTCGCCGTGTCGCTGTTCCTGATCTTTCCCCGGCTGTGGCCGCTGCTGTTTACCTTCGCCGCCGCCGTCGCCGCCAGCCGGTTTCTGGCCAGCGTTCATTACGTATCCGACGTGGTGATGGGCAGCTACATCGGCGCCGTGGTGCCGCTGCTGCTGAAGCATTACCTCTACGACCGGCGCGGCATCGCCCTCCGCCCCTAGGCCTCCCCACCCCTTCAGACTGTCTTAACCGGTTACGCCCTAAAATCCGGGGCTAATCGGGGATTGTACAAACTGGGGGTCCATGACCGTGTTGCGCCTGATCCGCACCCTATTCACCGCGGGCCTTGTTTGGGGGCTTGTCGCGCTGCCCGCCCCTGCGGCGGAGCCGACGCCGGGGCTTGAGGTGCGCACCGGTCTGCACAAGGATTTCACCCGCCTGGTGCTGGAAACCCAGGCACCCGTTCCCTACAAATTCGCCTTTCCCGGCAAGGACGAGATCGTCGTCACGGTGACCGGCGCGGCCCTGTCCGAAGCGGCCGACAGGCCCGAGGCCCAAGGCATCATCCGCGCCATCGAGATCGAACGTGACGCCCGCGGCAGCCGCCTGATCATCAAGACCCGCCATCCCGCCGACATTCGCCGCCAGTTCACCCTGCTGCCCAAGGGCGGCCAGGGGGCGCGCATCGTCATCGACCTTGCCGCCGCCGCGCCGTCCCAACCACCTGCCCCGGCACATCCCCGGGTCCTGCTGCCCGCACCCCATACCACCATCACCGTGGCGCCCGCATCCGCCCGTCCGGCACCACATGCCCAAGCCCTGCCGGCCAGGCGCAAGACGCCACGCCCGACCCAACCCTTCGAGGTCGCCGCCGCCGGTGGTGGCGAAATGCTGTTCGACGGCGGCCCGGCCGAAGCCCTGGCGCAGCCGATCGAACTGGCCCAGCCCCCCCTGACCCCGCAAGAATTGGCGCCACAGGAACTCGCCCAGGCCGGCGGGATCTCCGTCAACGACTGGTTGGTGCGCGAGGGCGGCAACCCGAACCTGCGCCCCATTCCCCCCGCACCGGCACCGGCCAGCGCCGTCAACCCGCCCGCACCCCCGGCCTATCCGGCAACGCCGGTTTATCAGGCACCAATCCCCGCCGCTTACTCGGCGCCGCCTGCCGCCCAGACCAATCCATCCCATCCCGGCTACCGCGCAGCGCCGCAACCGACGCCCTCCTGGGCGCCACCGCCCCGCGGCCAAGGCGCCGCCCCAGGCGGCGACAGCGATCCCGCCACCCGCTATGCCCAGCAAAAACAATCCGTGCCCGTCGAGGATCAAGCACCCGTCCGGCCGCAGCGGTTCTACGCCGGCCTCGGCCTGGGCCTGGGCGCGTTCGACTATGAGAGCGACAATGCGAACACGACCCTCAACGAGAAACCCTTCGCCTGGAAAATCTTCGGCGGCTACCGGCCCGGCGGTTTCCTGGCGTTCGAGGCGTCGATCGGCAAGGTCGGCGCGTTCGACGAGCACTTTGCCGACGGCAGATCGGCGGAAAGCCAGTTCCACGCCTTCTCCGTGAGCACGCTGGTGAGCCTGCCCCTGAACATACCCGTCAAACCGTTTGCCCGGGCAGGTGTCAGCCTGTGGTGGGAGGACGCGGACAATTCCGCATCCGCTGTCCGCCAGGAAGAAACCGGGACGGGCGCCGTGCTCGGCCTGGGCGCGGACTACCGATTATCCGACCGCATGGCCCTGCGCGGCGAATGGGAGCTCTACATCCTGTCCGATACCGCCTATTCCAACGTGTTCGCGGCCAGCGTGTTGTATAATTTCTGATCCCGCCGGCTGGTGATTTTTGCCGGCCCGCGTATTGCGGCGGCAGGCGAAATCCCTATACTGCGCCGTCTTTCCGCCGGGCCGCCTTTGCGCCCGCGCCGCATCAGGGAACCCGCCATGACCAAAGACGTGAAAAAAGTCGTGCTCGCCTATTCGGGCGGCCTGGATACCTCGGTCATCCTGCGCTGGCTGCAGGACGCCTACGGGGCCGAGGTCGTGACCTTCACCGCCGACCTGGGCCAGGGCGGCGAGTTGGAGCCGGCGCGCAAGAAGGCCGAGATGCTGGGCATCAAGCAGATCTTCGTCGAGGACCTGCGCGAGGAATTCGTGCGCGACTACGTGTTCCCCATGTTTCGGGGGGCGGCGCTGTACGAGGGCACCTACCTGCTGGGCACCTCCATCGCCCGGCCGCTGATCGCCAAGCGGCAGATCGAGATCGCCGCCGAAACGGGCGCTGATGCGGTGTCCCACGGCGCCACCGGCAAGGGCAACGACCAGGTGCGGTTCGAATTGGGCTATTACGCGCTGAACCCCGGCATCCGCGTCATCGCCCCTTGGCGGGAATGGGACCTGACATCGCGCACGCGGCTGATCGAATACGCGGAAAAGCACCAGATTCCGATCCCCAAGGACAAGCGCGGCGAAGCCCCCTATTCCCAGGACGCCAACCTTCTGCACATCTCGTCGGAAGGCAAGGTGCTGGAAGATCCCTGGATCGAGGCCGACGACAACATCTACACCCGCGTCGTCGCCCCCTGGGACGCGCCGGACAAGGTCACGGAAATCACCATCGATTTCGAGCGCGGCGACGCCGTCGCCGTGAACGGCGAGAAGATGTCGCCCGCCACCCTGCTGACCAAGTTGAACGAACTGGGCGGGGCCAACGGCATCGGCATTCTGGACATCGTGGAAAACCGCTTCGTCGGCATGAAGTCGCGCGGCGTCTACGAGACCCCGGGCGGCACCGTGCTGTTCGCCGCGCGCCGCGCCATGGAAAGCATCACGCTGGACCGCGGCGCCATGCATCAGCGCGATGAGCTGATGCCCCGCTATGCGGAACTGATCTACAACGGCTTCTGGTTCGCGCCCGAACGCGAGATGCTGCAGGCCGCCATCGACAAGGCGGCGGAGCGCGTGACCGGCACGGTGCGCCTCAAGCTGTACAAGGGCAACGTCATGGTCACCGGCCGCAAGTCGCCCAACAGCCTGTACGACGAGGCCCTGGTCACCTTCGAAGAAGACCAGGTCTACGACCAGCGCGACGCCCAGGGCTTCATCAAGTTGAACGCGCTGCGCCTGATGACCTTGAAGCGCAACGGCGGCTGAGCGCGGTCAGGAAACCTTGCACCACACCACGCGTTTCGACGTGATCATGTCGTCGTAGCTGCCGCGCGTAGAGGCCAGCAGCGCCGAATTCATATGCGCGTCGACCGCCGCCTTATCGGTGTAAAGCTCGTACAGAAACACGCTGTCGCTGGCCTCCGTGGGGTCGAGCACGTCGAACTGCTCACACCCCGGCTCCGAGTCCAGGGTCATCTTGGCGTGGGACCGCATCAGGGCGAGGAAGTCTTCCCGCCGCTCTGTCTTGACGCCGAATTCCACCATCAGGGCGATCTTGCCGCTCATGTTCTTCGTCTCCGGTCCGAAAGGGGATCAGGCGGGCACGCCGCCGAGCGTCGAAATGCGGTGCAGGGTCCGCACCTTGTCCGGCGGCAGGTTCTTGGTCGTCGCCCGGTGCATGACGCAGCGGTTGTCCCACAGCACGATGGTGCCGGGGTCCCGCCATTTGAACTGGAAGTGAAATTCGGGCTGCGTCAGGTGGTCAAACAGTTCGTCCAGCAGGTCGGCGCTTTCGATGGCGTCCATGCCGACGATGCCCTTGACCCCCGCCGAAGCCCCCGGGAACACGAACAGGCCCTTGCGCCCGGTTTCCGGATGGGTCCGCACGATGGGGCGGACGACCGGCGGGGTCTTTTCCATTTCTTCAGGCGTCAGGAAGTTCCAGCGCGATTCCGGATCGCCTCGGTTGGTGCACCAGCGGTACTGCGACACGTACTGCCGCCCGTCGATGCGTGCCTTGGTCTTTTCCGGCAGGGCGTCGTAGATCGCTTCCATGTCGCCGAAAAAGGTATCGCCGCCTTCGTCGGGGATTTCGATGGAGAACAGGATCGTCGCGTCGGCCGCGCGCTCCATGTAGGAGCGGTCCGAATGCCAGAACGATCCCGCGTCCTTGACGCCCAGCGGCTTGCCCAGGCGGGTCGAATTGGACAGCACCATGACCTTGGGAAAATCGGGATGCAGGAAGTTCTTCACCGGGTGTTCCACGGTCTCGCCGAACAGCTGGCCGAAGGCGTCGAATTGGGCGACGGACATGTCCTGGCCCTCGATGACCAGCACCTTGTGGTCGAGATAGGCCTGATGCAGATCGGCGGCCTGGGCGTTGGTGAGATTTCCGGCGTCGATCCCGGAAACCCGGGCGGCGAAACTGCCCCCGAGCCGTTCAACGGTCATGTTCATGGCGGATGCGTCCCTAGTTTTTCTACGTCGTTTTTTAGCCCGTTTGCATTCCGGATCCTTGACGTTATTGTACGCCGCCGTCTGATGGCGGCAAATGATCAAATCTATCGAAGTGTTTGAGGAAATCTCCGCCCATGGCGCCTCCCATTCCGCCCCTCAACGCGCTGCGCGCCTTCGAGGTCACGGCCCGGCTCGGCACCTTGGCCAAGGCTGCGGACGAGTTATGCGTGACGCCCTCGGCGGTCGGCCATCAGGTCAAGAATCTGGAGGACTGGCTCGGCATCCGCCTGTTCCAGGTCGAGGGCGGCGCGCGCCGCCTGACCTTCGAGGGCGAGCGCCTGGCCCAACAGTTGGGCGACGCCTTCGGCCAGATCAACCTGGCCTGCCGCGCCCTGTCGCGCAACCAGGCGTCGACGGAACTGCACATCCATGTCACCCCGACCTTCGCGATCCGTTGGCTGGTGCCGCGCCTGGGCCGGTTTCAGGCCCTGCATCCGGACATTTCCGTGCATATCGCGACCAGTGCCCGGCCCATCGATTTCGAGCGCGACGACGTCTACGCGGCGATCCAGTTCGGCGCCGGCGCCTGGCCCGGCATGACGGCGGATCTTTTGTTCAAGGAAGACGTGTTTCCCGTGTGCCATCCGCGTTTGCTGGAAGGCGACCGGCCGCTCGCCGACCCCCGCGACCTGGCCCGTCACACGCTGTTGCACACCTATCACCGGCGG
>DNMS01000295.1:0-1380 GCA_003488105.1 Rhodospirillaceae bacterium | reverse complement strand
GGGCGCGCTGGCTGACCGCGGCGGGGGTCCCGGCATCCGTGCTCGACCCGGACCAGGGCCAGACCTTCGATCTGACGACCATGGCGCTCGACGCCGCCGAGGCCGGCATGGGCATCGCCATCACCCGCGAGGCCCAGGTGCGCGACGCGTTGGAATCCGGACGGCTGGCGGCCCCGTTCCAACGCGATCTTTTGCGCGGGGAAGGATGCTATTTCGTGAGCCGTCAGATGCGCCGCGACGAAGCGCCGGTCAAGGCGTTCCGCGACTGGCTGCTGTCCGAGGCGGCCGCGGGCCGGTAATTCAGGCTTTCCGCGTGCCCAGCCAATAGGCGTAGAGCGCCGCCGGCACCAGATTGAGGTCAAGGCCGCCGCGCCGCGCCGGCCCGCCCCGGTTTTGCGTCAACAGCGTCATGCGCGCATCCGGATTGGTGCGGACGGCGAAATTGACCATGGTGTCCGGCCCGTTGTCCGACGCCGCAATGGCGCCCGACCAGTCGAACTGAAACAGCTGTTCCGGTCTTCCGTCCGGTTCGTCGAGCAGGACCAGATCGACCATGCCGCCCTTCCAGCTGGCGTAGGCCAGGCGGTCGGCCAGGCCCGTGGCGAAGCATTGCGAAACGACCGCTGTTTCCACCAGCCGGGCATAATCCGGGCTGTCGGGGGCAAGCGGGCCGAACAGGGCCGTGTAGAGGGTCGGCGAGGTCAGATAGACCTTGAACAGGACCTGGCGTTGGAACGGCCGGCCGTCGCGGTTGAGGCGCGGCACCCGGCGGATCAGGAACGCGCCCTCCAGGAAATCGAGATATTTGCGGAGCGTGTTCTTGGCCACGCCCGTGGCCTTGGCCAGGTCTTCGATGGCCGCCTCACCGCCCGTGTTGCGGGCCAGGACCGCGAACAGGCGGCCCAGTTCGCGCGGCTCGATCACGCCGGCGAAGGCGGCCAGGTCGCGGTGCAGGACATCATGCAGCAGGGCGTCCCGGACCAGAGCCGGGGGAGCCTCGTCCTCGCGCTTGGCGGCGATGCCGGACGGAAAGCCGCCGAAGGAGACATAACGCGCGAATTCGTCGTTGAGGGCCGCAATCCGCCCCGCGTCGAGCGGCAGGGACGATCCGGCCTCGGGCAGAACGCCGCCCGCGTCCGTGCGCCGGAACCCCATGAATTCGGCGAAGCTGAGCGGCGGCAGGATGCGGACTTCGACGGCGCCGGCCCCGCCGTCATTTGCGATCTCCGCCCGCCCGGGGGTCAGGCGCGGGGCGCCCGACGACAGGCCGGCGATCAGCCGCGCCTTGGGCAGACGCGATTGCAGGGCCGCCAACTGCCCGACCCCGTCGGCGACGTAATCCAGATCGTCCAGGAACAGGAACACCTTTTCGTCGCGGCC
>DNMS01000310.1 GCA_003488105.1 Rhodospirillaceae bacterium | reverse complement strand
CACCGCGGGCTTCTTGGCAGCAACCTTCTTCGCCGCAGGCTTCTTGGCGGCAGCTTTTTTCACCGCAGGCTTCTTGGCAGCAGCTTTCTTCACTGCGGGCTTCTTAGCCGCTGGCTTTTTCGCAGCGGGCTTCTTGGCCTTCGCGGGCTTGGCCGCCGACTTCTTCGCCGCAGGCTTTTTCGAAACTGTTTTCTGAGGTCCGGCCATTGCATGCCCCCCTTAATCGTTGAACAAATGCGGCCCGAGTATTCGCGGGCCGCGCCACTAGTAAATATGACATTTTTATCCTTTACGATCCATGTACCATTTATTCAGGCAGCCAAAATGCTAGATTTTGCGTTCTAACTCGCTTATCAAGCGGCGCGACTTCCGCGCGAATCGACACGCCGGAACTGGACAATGGGGAAGAGCATTCATGCACAAGTCACTCGTTATTGCCCTCGCAACAGCCACTGCTTTCGGGCTCGCCGCATGCGGCAAGAAAGAGCCCAGCAAGCTGACCTTCGATCAGGCCGCGCAGGAATTGGCGAAGGGCGCCGACAGCTTCAAGGTCTATGTGAAGGGCCTCGACAACAAGCTGGTGAAATGGACGGGCACGGTTACGGAAACCCGTAGGTGGCACGAAGACGATTACGCGCCCGCCGCCGGCATGCTGGTCGACATGGACGGCGCGCCGGGACCGGAACTATTCGTCAACATCGGCGTCGACGACCTGGAGACCGCCAAGACCGGCGCCAAGGTATCCTTCACCGCCCGCCTGATGGAAAGCGTCGACGAGAAGGGCAAGCTTCTGATCAAAATGAAGGTCGAAGAATTCCACTAGGCGCCGACGGCGCCCGGGCACTCATGCCCGGCTGAGAATCAGCAGCAAAATCGCCAGAATGATCAGAGCGATGCCGATCACTTCAAGGCGCGTCACCTTTTCTTTGAAAAAGAAAATCGACGCCGCGAAGGTGAAGACCAGTTCGATCTGTCCCAGGGCACGAACGTAGGCCGCGTTCTGCATGGTAAATGCGAAGCACCAGGCGATGGACCCCGCCAGGCCGACCATCCCCACCGCCGCCGACCATTTCCAATGGACGAACACGGCCTTCAGGGTCGGCGCTTCTTTCCATGCCAGATAGGCGCCCATGGCGAATGTCTGGATGACCAGCGCCACTGTCACGGTATAGGCGACCGTCATGGTGAGGTCGTCCCATTTCAACGACAGCGCCGCCCCCCTGAAGAACACCACCGACGCACCCAAGAAAGCGCCGCAGACAAGCCCGATCACCGTCGCCCTTTCCGTCACTCCGGATATCAGCGCCTTCAGCGATACCTTCGACTGACCCGCCGACAGCACAACGACGCCGACACCCGCCAGCGCGATGGCGGCGGCGGCGGCGGTCGTCACCGTGTCGCCGAGAATAAGAAACCCCAGGACCGCGACCTGGAACACTTCGGTCTTGGAAAAGGTCGTCCCCACGGCGAAGTTGCGAAACTGAAACAGATGCAACAATAGCACGGTGAAGGCGATCTGGCTGGCGCCGCCCAAGACGCAGTACATCAGGAAGGTGGCGTTGAACACGGGCAGGTCCTTGCCCGCGATCTCGTGCAACCCCCACAGGTAAACCAGTGCAAAAGGCATGGCGTAAAGAAAGCGGACATAGGCCGCGCCGAGCGTCGAAAGCCGCCCTTTCAAATGCCTCTGTAATGCCGAACGCGCATTCTGAAGAAATGCCGCCAGAACGGTGATCGGTATCCAGAGTTCCATGTGTTGGGGGGCCTTCGCGGGGGTGGGGTTTCATCCATACCCCGTTCGTCTCCACCAGGAAATGCAATTTTCCCACCCAGGACGCCTATCGATATGGATACGAACACGACGTCATAATTATTTTATACTTTTTTGCATATAAAAATATTGATAAATCACTCGTATATTGCGACTAATTAGCGCCAGCGCGTCTGAATACGCAATATTGTATTCACGCAGTCCGAACCGGCAGGCAATCGACGCTGCATTCGCCCTTGCCCCTATCACCATCCTCGGCGCCGCCCGCTAACCATCGCGGCAATGCCTTGAGAAAAAGGAAATGCCGTGGCCGACTCTGATCTGATTGTCTTGCGGTCAAAGGCCGATCCGTACCTTTTCATCATCACCGAGCGCAGCCGTTATCGCGTAGCCATGGACGCCTTCCATGCCAGCGATCCGGACGACAGCCTGATCCACGTCCCGCCCGATCGGGCCCAAGCCCTGCTGCGCGGGATGACGAGTTTGGCCTATGTCGTGGACGCCATTAACGCCAAAGGACTTTATCGCTACCAGACCAATTAACGCCTATCCCCACCCCTATTTCATCACCGGTCCAACCAAGCACCTTTGAGGGAAGGGAGGGTACGATCGAGGATGTCTACACGTGAATTTCTACAAAAGCCTCGCCGTTGCCGGCGGCGTTACCGGAACCATTCTGGGCGCCGTCTTGCTGACCGGATTGATGGCCGACCAGAAGATGTTGCTGCATGACGCGGAACTCAACCGTCCCCAGACCCTGCGCATTCAGGCGATCCCTGTGCGCCTGGGTGGCTACAGCCTGAAATACAAGCGAGGAACCGGCGATATCGTCATGCTGTCCGTATCGGTCACGGTCCCGGGCCTAAAAGAAAAGGATCTGGTCTGTCGCCTGGCCCCGCGCTTGGTGTCGACCGTCACCAATGACGTCACCATTCGCTATTCCGACGTCGATGCGCTGCGGACGGACTTGACCAAGACTCTGCCCGAGCACCTGCGCCGCCGGTTCAACCTTGCCCTGGGCGGAAGGCTGATCCAGAACGTGATTGTGGACAAGGTCGAAGCCGGGAAACTTCCGCCGCAATCGACCTGCACCGACGCCCCCTGAAAGGCCGCACGGCCCCCATCCTCTTTGCGGGGCGGCGGCCCGGTGGTATCTGTTGAGCCGACAACAGGAATCGACCGGGGGAGAACCCACCCGTGAGCAGGGCGGATAACATCTTCGAACAAGGCCTGGACCGCACCCCGGCCAACCACCAGCCGCAGACGCCGCTGAGCTTCCTCACCTGGGCGGCTTCCGTCTATCCCGATCAGATCGCCGCCATCCACGGTGCCCGGCGCATCACCTACGACGAGATGCTGGTCCGCTGTCGCCGGCTGGCGGGGGCATTGGCGGCGCGCGGCATCGGCCGAGGCGACGCGGTGTCGGTCATGGGCGCCAACACGCCGGAACTTCTGGAAGCGCATTTCGGTATTCCCATGGCAGGCGCCGTGCTGAACGCGCTGAACACGCGGCTCGACGCCCAGACCATCGCCTTCATTCTCGACCATGCGGAAAGCAGGCTTCTGATCACCGACCGGGAATTTGCTCCGATCATCAAGGAAGCGCTCGCCAGGCTGGGCCGGAAGATTCCCGTCATCGACATCGACGATCCGGAAACGGAAGCCCAAGGCGGCACCCGAGGCGGGCATCTGGGCGAGATGGACTACGAAGCGTTCCTGCAAACCGGCGACCCGGACTTTCCCGTTCAGCCGCCGGAAGACGAATGGCAGGCGATCTCGCTCAACTATACATCCGGCACCACGGGAAATCCGAAAGGTGTCGTTTATCACCACCGGGGCGCCTTCGTGACCGCCATGGGCGGCGCCCTGGTTTCGCGCCTCGACCGCCAGTCGCGCTATCTGTGGACCTTGCCCATGTTCCACTGCAACGGCTGGAGCTATCCCTGGTCGATCACCGCGGCGGCGGGCACGCATATCTGCCTGCGCCGGGTCGATCCGGCCTTGATCTTTCCCATGATCGCCGAACATCGCGTGACCCATATGTGCGGCGCGCCGATCGTGCTCAACATGCTGATCCACGCGCCGGACGCGGTGAAGACCGCCTTCGACCAGGAAGTCCAGGTGTTCACCGGCGGTGCGGCCCCGCCCTCGGCGGTGATATCGGGCATGGAGAAAATGGGCTTTCGCGTCACCCATCTGTACGGCCTCACGGAATCCTACGGCCCCTCGACCTATTGCGCCTGGCAGGACTCTTGGGATGACTTGGACCGTGACGCCCAGGCCCAGAAGATCAGCCGTGCCGGCGTACGTTATCCGACCGTGTTCGACCAGACCGTGATGAACCCGGAGACCATGGAACCCGTGCCCGCCGACGGCCAAACCATGGGCGAGATCATGCTGCGCGGGAACACCATCATGAAGGGCTACCTGAAGAACCCACAAGCGACCGAGGCCGCGTTCCGCGGCGGCTGGTTCCATACGGGCGACCTCGCCGTGCTGCACGCGGATGGTTATGTGGAAATTAAGGACCGGTCGAAAGACGTCATCATCTCGGGCGGCGAGAATATTTCGTCGCTGGAGGTCGAGGAATGCCTTTACCGCCATGCGGATGTGATGGAGGCCGCCGTGGTCGCCATGGCCGACGCCAAATGGGGTGAAACGCCTTGCGCCTTCGTAACCCTGAAACCGGGGACCGAAGGCCGCACCGATGTCGCGGCTATCATCGACTGGTGCCGAACCAACATGGCCCACTACAAGGCGCCGCGCCATGTCGTGTTCGGCCCACTGCCCAAGACGTCCACGGGTAAAATCCAGAAATTCGTACTGCGCGACCGCGCCAACGACACCGACCAGGAGACCAAATCATGAGCCGTTTCTTCCGCGATGACCTTTTGGCCGACCGGGTGGCGCTGGTCACCGGGGCGTCCTCCGGCCTGGGCCGCCGTTTCGCCGAAGTCCTGGCCGCCCACGGCGCTGCTGTCGCCTGTTGCGCCCGCCGGCCGGAGAAACTTGCCGAGACGGTCGATACGATCACCGCCGCCGGCGGACAGGCCCTCGCCGTGGAAATGGACGTGACCGACCGGGAATCCGTCGCCGATGCGTTCGAGACCGCCGACCGGGCGCTCGGCCAGGTCACGATCCTGATCAACAACGCGGGCCTTGCTTCCACGGACCGCGCCATCGACCTGGATCCCGCGACTTGGAATCAGATCATGGCGACCAATCTGACCGGCGCCTGGACCGTCGCCCAGCGCGCCGCCAAGGACATGATCGCCGCCGACAGGCCCGGCACCATCGTCAACGTCGCCTCGGTCCTGGGCCTGCGGCAGGCGGGCGGCGTGATGCCCTACGCCGTGTCCAAGGCGGGGGTGGTGCAAATGACCAAATCCCTGGCCCTGGAATGGGCGCGCCACAACATCCGGGTCAACGCCATCGCCCCCGGCTACATCGAAACGGACCTGAACCGGGCGTTCCTGGAAAGCGAGGGCGGCCAGACCTTGATGAAGCGCATTCCCCAGCGCCGCTTCGGCAAGCCGGAAGACCTGGATGGCGCCCTGCTGCTGCTCGCCTCCGACGCGTCGGACTTCATGACCGGCGAGGTCGTCGCCGTCGACGGCGGGCATCTGGTCAACACGTTGTAGGCCCGAGGCTAGGGCCGCCGCAAAGACTCAGTTATCCCTGGGTCTCTCGAGACGGTCGTTGCCGATCTCCAGGGACCAGTCGAATTCCACGGCGAATCCGCCGTCGAACACGCGCGCGACACGGCCCGGCACATGGGCGCGGCCGCGAATGACCAACAAAATTTCATCGTTAATCTGGACCGGGTCGTCCAAGGGTTCGCTTCCTTGGGGATATATGATCGATGCGCCGCTCACGGACATGTCATGCAGCTTCCCACCCCGGTAAGGGCCGCCACCGTTGACTTCCACGTTCCCGTACACGGTAGAACGAGGGTTTCTGCGCGCATCTTCTTGTTCGTTTAGCATCACGGCGGTAATCCTTGGGGACAAAGACCCCGCCCTCTTGAGCAATTTTTTTGTATCCGGAAAATTGTGGACTACGACCCTGACGCTACCCTGACAGTATTAAAAATCAGGAATAGAGATTGGCCCGGCTTCCGGTTTTTCCGGCAAATCTGGTAGTCTCGCCGCCCGCAGGCGGGCGAAGTTGGCCCGCCCCGACCCGCAGAATGACAGGAACCCGACTTAATGGATTTCAATCTCACACCGGAAGTGGACGAAACCCGGCAGGCCATCCGCCGATTCGTCGCCGATCACATCCTGCCGCTGGAAGCCGATTCGGCCAGTTTCGACGACCACGAGAACATCCGCCTGGACCTGCTGGACGATCTGCGCGCGAAGGCGAAAGGCGAAGGGCTGTGGGCGCTGTCCATGCCGGCCGCACGCGGCGGACGTGGCTTCGATACCGTCGGCATGGCTGCCTGCTACGAAGAAATGAACCGTTCCATCTTCGGGCCCGTGGTGTTCAACGCCGCTGCCCCCGACGACGGCAACATGTTCGTCCTCAACAAGGTCGCGACGGACGCGCAGAAGGAACAATGGCTGCAGCCGATCATCGATGGCGCCGTGCGGTCGTCCATCATCATGACCGAACCGGCGCCGGGGGCGGGCTCCGACCCGTCCGGCATGATGCGCACGCGGGCGGAAAAGAAAGGCGGCACATGGGTCGTCCACGGCCGCAAATGGTTCATTACCGGGGCCGGCGTGGCCGATCATTTCATTCTGCTGGCGCGCACGTCGGACGACGCGCGGCGCAACCTGACCGCCTTTCTGTTCCACAAGGACCAGCCGGGCTGGGAAATCGTGCGCCGCATTCCGATCATGGGCCCGGAAGAACACGGCGGCCATTGCGAACTCAACTTCGATGGCCTGGAAATCCCCGACGAAAACCGCCTGATGGGCGTCGGCGAAGGCATGAAATGCGTGCAGATCAGGCTCGGCACCGCGCGCCTGACCCATTGCATGCGCTGGCTGGGTCTGGCCAAGCGGTCGCTGGAAATCGCCGATGAATATATTTCCGAACGGGAAGCCTTCGGCACCCGCCTGGCCGACCGGGAAAGCGTGCAACTGCTTTTGGGCGAGGCGGCCAAGGAAATTCAGATCGGCCGCCTGTTGACCATGCATGCCGCCTGGACCCTGGACCAGGGCAGCCGGGCCCGGGCCGAGGTTTCGACCGCCAAGGTCCAGGTCGCCGACACCCTGCACAAATGCGTCGATACGGCGGTGCAGTTGTGCGGCGCCAAGGGCTATTCCAAGGACACGGTCCTGGAATGGATCTACCGCTACGCCCGTCAGGCGCGCCTGGTCGATGGTGCCTCCGAAGTTCACAAGATGGTTCTGGCTGGCCAGTTCCGCGAACAGGGCCTTGATTACTGGCATTGGGGCTGAGACTGCCCGTGGCCGGAAACCTGACATCCGATGACCGCACCCGTCTGACAGACTGGCTCGCGGAGCAGGCCGGGGCACCAGTCCGCATTCTGGCAACGGAACGGCTGTCCGGTGGGGCGATCCAGGAAAACCACCGGCTGGAGATCGACGTCGCCGGCGGCCCCTGGCCCGGCCATCATGACTTGGTTCTGCGCCGGGACGCGGCCTCGGCCGTCGCCACCAGCCATTCCCGGGCCGAGGAATTCGCGCTACTGAAGGCGGCGCACAAGGCCGGGGTCACCGTGCCGGCCCCCTGCGTGCTGTGCGAAGACGAAAGCCTGCTCGGCGGGCCGTTCTTTCTGATGCATTGCGTTGCCGGCGAGGCGCGCGGCGGGCGGCTGGTCAAGAACGCCCCCGATGCGGCACTGGTCCGTGACCTGGGGGCCAATCTGGCGCATATCCACAGCATCACGCCGCCCCGCGATGGATTGGGTTTTCTGGGCACCCCACCGACGGACCCGGCCCGCGCCGCCGTGGCCGAATACCGCGCCTTTCTCGATGCCCTGCCCGACCCGCATCCCGCTGTGGAATGGGGCTTGGCCTGGCTGGCCGATCACGCCCCGGCACCCGGCGGCATTGTGCTGTGTCACCGCGACTACCGGGTCGGCAATTTGATGATCGAGGACGGCGAATTATCCGCGACCCTGGATTGGGAATTCGCCGGCTGGTCCGACCCGCTGGAGGATATCGGCTGGTTCCTCGCCAAGTGCTGGCGCTTCGGGCGCTGGGAGGAAGAGGCCGGCGGCCTGGGCCCGCGGAAGGCCTTCCTCGCGGGTTATGAAGATGCCTCGGGCCGCAGGGTCGAGCCCGCCGCCGTCACCTATTGGGAGGTCATGGCCCATGTGCGCTGGGCGGTCATTGCCCTGCAGCAGGCCTGGCGCCATGTCTCGGGCGAGGAGCCGTCCCTCGAACTGGCGCTGACCGCCCATGTCGTGCCCGAGTTGGAGGCGGAGATTCTCGCCATGACCGGGGAACAGCCATGAGAAAGAAGCCAAGCGGACCCACCCTCACCGACATCGCCGACGCCACGGAAGCCACCGCCGCCCCCGACGCCGGCAACGCCAAATACGTCGCGGCGATGATCCGCAACGCCCGCGCCATCGCGGAACGTCAGGCCGCTGCCGGGGAAGCGCCGGAACGGGCCGAGACGGCGTCGCTCAAGGCACTTCTGGGCACGGACGGCGGCCTTCAAGACCTCAACCGCGCCCTCGCCCAAGCCATCCGCAACGGCGATGCTCCCAAGGGCACCCATGCCCATCTGATCGCCGTGGCCCGCGCCGAATTGGCCGAAAGCAATCCCCGCTACCTGGCGCGGCTTAAAGAAGACGGCTGATCATGCCGGATACGCACGACAACAGGCTGACCGGTCAACTCTACGATCTTGCGACCGGCGACGAGGACGCCCGCCTGTGCCGCGACATCCCGGAAGACCAATGCCGCGAACAGCCTGTCAATTTTCTTGCCCAGACGGCGGCCCAGGCCCTCAGCAAGACCGGCGACGCATTGGCTGATACCAAGGTCGTCCTGCCCTGGCTTCTGGGCACGATGGGCGCGCCCGCCGCCTTCGCGGGCCTGCTTGTTCCGATCCGGGAATCGTTGGCATTGATGCCGCAAATACTGGTCGGCGGCGTCATCCGGCAGTTCCCCCGGCGCAAGGCGTTCTGGGCCGTCGCCTCGATCGCGCAGGGGGCCTGCATCCTGGCCATGGCCGGCGCGGCCGTGGCGGGCCTTGAAGGCACGGCGGCGGGATGGACGGTGACCGCACTGGTGGTGCTGTTCAGCCTGGCGCGCGGCGTCGCGTCCATCGCCGCCAAGGACGTTCTGGGCAAGACCGTGTCCAAGGGCCGTCGTGGGCGCGTCAGCGGACATGCCGCCACGATTTCCGGGCTCGCGGCCGGGGCCGTGGGCATCTACCTGATGCTGAGCCCCGCCGCGACCCGGCCCGACTGGCTGCTTTATGCCCTTGTCGCCGGTGCCGGAACCTGCTGGTTCGTCGCGGCGGCAGTCTATCTTCGGATTGTCGAATATCCCGGCGCCGTCAGCGGCGGGCGCGGCATCAACGATCTGGTGCGCGAACAGGTCTCGATCCTGGCCAAGGACCGGCAATTGCAGTGGTTTCTGGCGACCCGGGCCTTGATGATTTCGACAGCCTTGGTGGGCCCGCTTTACGTGACCCTGGCACAGCGGCAAACGGGCCTGGGACTTGACGGCCTGGGCTGGCTGATCATCGCTTCGGGTCTGTCCGCAGCGCTTAGTTCGTCGTTCTGGGGCATTCTCGCCGATCGTTCCTCCCGCGCCACCATGGCACTGGCGGCGGCGATCGCGGGCGCGCTCGGTCCCGTGGCACTGGTGGTCCTGACCCATGCGCCCGACCTTGCCGGCTCGATCATCTTTTACGCCGCCATTCTGTTCGTGCTGGGCGTCGCCCATGCCGGCGTGCGTATCGGGCGCAAAACCCACGTCGTCGATCTTGCGGGGGGCGACCGCAAGGCCGAGTATGTCGCGCTCAGCAATACAGTGATCGGCGTCCTTTTGCTGGGAACCGGCGCCCTGACGGGGGCCTTGATGGGGGTCAGCATCACGGCGGCGATCGGAACGCTGTCAGTGCTTGCGCTGTTGGGCGCGGGCCTGGCCATGACCATGGCCAACGTCCAGGAATGATGCTGCGGGCTGCACAGACAACATAATGTGATGGGCTGTGATTTCACGGCCCTCCGGCCAACAACGATAATCCCGCAATGACGACAATTCTGCTGGTCGATGATGACGCGGAGCTGCGCGGGACGCTGTGCGAAACCCTGGAAGATGCCGGGTTTCGCGTGCTGGCCGCGTCGGGCGGCCATGCGGCGCTTGAGATCGTCACGCGTGAAGCCGTCGATACCGCCGTCACCGACATCGTCATGGCCGACGGCGAAGGGATCGAGTTCATCCTGAAAGCAAAGGCGGCCCGGCCCGGCCTGCCCGTGATCGCCATGTCGGCCAAGGCCATGTACCTCAAGGATGCGGCCCGCCTGGGTGCCGACCACACGCTGCTGAAGCCGTTTCGCCTGCGCCAGCTTCTGGCCCTGCTTGGCCCCGCCGCCTGAGCCGCGCGGGCGTGCGTTTCGCGAATTTAGGCGTTATATAACTTCAGAGACAAAAACAGCCGCGCCCGCCGGGCAGCGGCCGCCACCGAGGAGACGCCACCCCCATGTCCATCGTATTGGGATGCATTGCCGACGATTTCACCGGCGCCACGGACCTTGCCAACACCCTGGTCAAGAACGGCATGCGCACGGTCCAGGTCAACGGCGTGCCCTCGGGCGCCAGCCTGAAGGATCTGGGCGACGCGGAAGCCGTGGTCGTGGCCTTGAAATCACGTACCTGCCCGGTGCACGAAGCCGTCACCGAATCGCTCGCCGCCTTGGCCTGGCTGAAGGGTCTGGGCACCCGGCAGATCTTCTTCAAGTACTGTTCAACCTTCGATTCCACGGACATCGGCAACATCGGCCCGGTCGCCGACGCC
>DNMS01000435.1 GCA_003488105.1 Rhodospirillaceae bacterium | reverse complement strand
CGCCCGGAAACCATGCTGGGCGACACGGGTGTCGCCGTGCACCCGGACGACGAGCGCTATACGGACCTGGTCGGCAAGAACGTGGTGCTGCCGATCACCGGCCGCCTGATCCCCATCGTCGCCGACCATTACGCCGACCCGGAAAAGGGCTCGGGCGCCGTGAAGATCACCCCGGGCCATGATTTCAACGATTTCGAGGTCGGCAAGCGGGCCGGGCTGGAGATCATCAACATCCTCGACGCCGACGCCCATCTGAATGAAAACGTGCCCGAAAAGTATCAGGGCATGGAGCGATTCAAGGCGCGCGACGCCATCCTCGCCGAAATGGAAGACCTGGGCCTGCTTGATCGGGTCGAAGACAACGATATGACCGTGCCCCACGGCGACCGGTCCGGCGTGGTGGTCGAACCCTGGCTGATGGATCAGTGGTTCGTCGACGCCAAGACCCTGGCCAAGCCCGCCATCGAAGCGGTGGAGAGCGGCAAGACCCAGTTCGTGCCCAAGACCTGGGAAAACACCTATTTCGAATGGATGCGCAACATCCAGCCCTGGTGCGTGTCGCGCCAATTGTGGTGGGGCCATCAGATCCCGGCCTGGTTCGGCCCCGACGGCGAAGTCTTCGTGGAAATGAGCGCGGAGGCCGCCCAGGCCGCCGCCGACGCCCATTACGGCAAGACGGTGGAGCTGACCCGCGACCCGGACGTGCTCGATACCTGGTTTTCCTCGGCCCTGTGGCCGTTTTCGACCCTGGGCTGGCCGGACGAGACGCCGGAACTGGCGCGTCACTATCCCACGGACGTGCTGGTCACCGGTTTCGACATCATCTTCTTCTGGGTCGCCCGCATGATGATGATGGGCCTGCACTTCATGGACGAGGTGCCGTTCCACACGGTCTACATCCACGCCCTGGTGCGGGACGAGAAGGGCCAGAAGATGTCCAAGTCCAAGGGCAACGTCATCGACCCTCTGGACCTCATCAACAAGTTCGGCGCCGATGCGCTGCGCTTCACCTTGACGGCCTTCGCCGCCCAGGGCCGCGACGTGAAAATGTCGGAAAGCCGGGTCGAGGGGTACCGCAACTTCTGCACCAAGATCTGGAACGCGGCCCGGTTCTGCGACATGAACGAATGCCGGGTCGATCCAAAATTTAATCCGAATTCAGTTAATTCAATCCTGAACCGCTGGATCGTCGGCAAGGTTTCCGAGGCTGAAAAAGCCATGACCGCAGCACTTGGCGCCTATCGTTTCAACGATGCGGCCGGGGCTCTCTACGCCTTTACCTGGAACACCTTCTGCGATTGGTACCTGGAATTCGCCAAGCCCGTGTTCATGGGCACGGACGCGGCGGCCAAGGCGGAAACCCGGGCGACCACGGCCTGGGTGCTGGATCAGATCATCACCCTGCTGCATCCCATCGTGCCGTTCATCACGGAGGAACTGTGGCAGACCCGGGCCGAGCGCGCCCAGCCGCTGATCACCACGCCCTGGCCCGTGTACGACGCGGCCCTGGTCGATGCCGCGGTCAACGCGGAAATGGACTGGGTCGTGCGCCTGATCTCGCAGATCCGCGCCGTGCGGTCGGAAATGAACGTGCCGCCCAAGGCGAAAATCCCCATGCTGCTGAAAGATGGGGACGGTGCGGCCCAGGCGGCGCTGGCCACCCACCGCGATCTGATCCTGCGCCTCGCCGGCCTGTCCGACGCGGGCGTGCTGACCGGCGAGGTGCCCAAGGGCGCCGTGCAGGACGTGCTCGACGGTGCCATGATCATCCTGCCGATCGCTGACGCCATCGACCTGGAGGTGGAAAAAGCGCGGCTTTTGAAGGAAATTTCCAAGCAGGACGCGGAAATCGACCGGTTCGAGAAGAAGCTGGGCAACGCCAAGTTCGTTGCCAACGCCCCGGCCGAGGTGGTCGACGGTGAGCGCGAGAAGCTTGGCGAAGCCCAAGCCACGCGGGCGCGCCTGGATGAAGCCCTCAAGCGGCTGGCGGCGGTGGCCTGACCCCGCCTAATCCCGAAGGCGGGCTGCTTGGGCTTTTGTCGGCAATATCCCACCGCGCGGCTGTTTCTCCGACAGCCGTGTCGGTGTTGATCCTATTCTCCTAATATGCGCCCGGAATAGGAACTTTCAGGGGCTGGTGTGACCGGGGAGGGGGGCGTTAGCCTTCTTCGTAGGCAGATGAAGGAGGTTACAAAGTTGGAACCACCTATGCAGTCCACCGACATATCGACCCAAACCCCATTTACCCGGTGATCATCGGGTGGGATCGGGTGCGACGCCGATCCCGAAACTGAAACGGAAAGCCCCGCCCTTGAAACCGGCGGGGCTTTTACGTGGGCGCCAGCATACCGGCCCGTGCTCTATCTTCGACACTGCCTCTTGTGAGCCCGCGCCCGCGCCGACATAATCGGCTTTCCATTCCCGGGGGGCGGGGCGTAGCGCAAGGATAGAGACCCAACATGGATAAAGCAGAACAACAGATCGCCAACGCCCAGAAAGCGATTGAGACGGTCATGCAGACCGCCGCCGACGTCGGCACGGAATACGGCATGAGCGTCTCAATCGCTTTCTGGGCG
>DNMS01000439.1 GCA_003488105.1 Rhodospirillaceae bacterium | reverse complement strand
AGGCATGGCCCAGGTGCAGGCGGCCTGTCGGGCTCGGCGCGAAGCGGGTGACGGTGGTGTTGGCGATCATGGGGATATCTATCGGCCCTTTCTGCGGAACTGGGCGCTCTATGGCACCATTCGTTAACCATTCTGGGGTAACAAGGTGAACCGGTACCAGCCATAATACCGTTCACGTAATGGATTAAACGAGCCCGCCGCCATGAGCAAAATCAAGAAGCCCGCAAAACTCGCCCCCGATCTTCCCAAGGAAGAGGACATCCCGCATCTGACGGGCCCGATGGTGCTGCCACGCGACGGCTCCAAGCCGGAGCAGGTGGTTCTGCTGCTGCACGGCGTCGGCTCCGACGGCGACGACCTGATCAATCTGGCGACCTATTTCGGGCGGGTGCTGCCCAAGGCCGTGTTCATCGCGCCCAACGCGCCGTTTCGCTTCGACGGCGGACCCATGGGCTATCAGTGGTTTTCCATCGCTGACCCGTCCAAGGAAAAGAAGCTTGAGGGCGTGAAGATGGCGGCCCCCATCCTGAATGCGCTGATCGACCACCTGCTGGCCGAACTGGGCCTGGACGAAAGCAAGATGGCGCTCATCGGCTTTTCCCAGGGCACCATGATGGCGCTGCATGTCGGCCCCCGGCGGGTTAAGCCGCTGGCCGGCATCATCGGTTATTCCGGGGCCCTGATCGGAGGCGAGCTTCTGGCGTCCGAAATCAAATCCAAGCCGCCGGTGCTGCTCATGCACGGTGATGCCGACCCGGTCGTGCCGCCCGATCTGATGCACCATGCGGAAGACACCCTGAAGGCGGCGGGCGTGCCCGTGGCGGCCTATCTCTCTCCCGATCTGGGCCACGGTCTCGACGACATGGGCATCCAGCTGGGCATGGAGTTCCTGGCCGAAATGTTCGGCATAGACGTTCTCGAGGTTGCCGGCCGCACGTCCTAGACGCCGCCGAGCCCAAGACCGCCTTATGAACACCCCCCGTCTTTTCGCCGCCCTTTGTCTATCGCTTGTCCTGTGCTGGATGGTGGCCCTCCCGGGTGCTTCCCTGGCGGCGGAAAACGTCGGCACGGCGAAACGCGTGGTCAACGACGTCGTCACCCGGTCGTTCGGACAGTCGGTGCAGACCGGCGACGGCCTGGTCGCCAACGAAACTGTCATTACAAAAGACCGCAGCGCCATCGACATCCGGCTGGCCGACCAGTCGTCGCTGACCATCGGTGAAAATTCCGAACTGATCCTGGACGACCTCGTCTACGGCCGTGATCGGAACAAGGTTACCGGTGCCTTCCGCATGATGTCGGGGGCCATCCGTTTCGCTTCCGCCGGCGTGCCCATGGATTTCCTGATCAAGACGCCGACGGCGACCATCGGCATTCGCGGCACGCAGTTCGACGTCCTGGTCAAGGACGGCAGCACCGAGGTCGCGGTGGTCGAGGGCGTGGTTGTCGTGCAGTCTCAGTTCGGCATCGTCGACGTGCGCGGGGGCCAAGTTTATCAGGTCACGACCCGCCGCGCGGCCTTTGCCGATGCACGCTCGCCCGGCATGAGCCAGGCCATCGAGTTCATGGTGACCATGCTTGCGGACGGTGGCGGTGTCGCCCCTCAGGCCGCCCCGTACCCGCAAAAGGAAACCCGGGTGATCGTCCTGCCGCCGTTCCTGGCGGACCGGGACAAAGAAAACCTTCTGGTCGTGGATCTGCCCGCGGGCAAGGTCTATGTCGAACTTCTGCCCGGTCTTGCGCCTGTGCATGTGCGGCGGATCAAGCAACTGGTGCGACAGCAATTCTATGACGGCCTCGCCTTTCATTTCGTGCGTCAGGATTATGTCGCAGAAACCGGGGATCCGTCGTTCACGCCGGGCGGCGGGGGCGGAACGGGGGGCAGCGGCACGGCCATCGCCGCCGAATTCTCGTCGACCCCCTTCACCGAAGGCATGGTCGGCATGTCGCGCCTCAAGAACGACCCCGACAGTGCCGACAGCCGGTTCTTTTTCGCCCTGGGCCCCACGGCGCGGACCCTCGACGGCAAGTATACGGTCTGGGGCCGGGTCGTCGCCGGGATGCAGTACCTGAAGGCGCTGAAACCCGCCAACCGGCCCAAGGCGCCGGAACGCATGACGACCGTGCGTGTCGTCGCCGACCTCTACAAATAATCTTCGTGATCGGTCCCGGTGCCGCAAATCTGTAACCGGATCATGCGGTCGGCTGTCAGAAAAGGTTCATGGCGGGAACATTTGGCGCGGAATCGCAATATGTAGTATCCTCCGCGCCATCAGGTAGGAGATATGAGGTTTCGACCCCGTGAGCGCTTCCGCCGAAAGCTGTCCCGCTCTCGTTCTCAACGCCGACTTCCGGCCGTTGAGCTACTTCCCCCTTTCCCTATGGTCCTGGCAGGACACTCTCAAGGCCGTGTTTCTCGACCGGGTCAACGTGGTGTCCGAATACGACCGGATCGTTCATTCCCCCAGCCAAGAATTCCGCCTGCCCAGCGTGATCGCGCTGAAGGAATACGTATCCATGGGCAGGCGCCCGGCCTTCACCCGGTTCAACGTATTCCTGCGCGACGCCTTCCATTGCCAGTATTGCGGCGAACATTTTCCGGCCGACCATCTGACCTTCGACCACGTCATCCCGCGCGCGCGGGGCGGGCGCACGTCCTGGTCCAACGTGGTCACCGCCTGCTCGCCCTGCAATCTTCAGAAAGGCCACCGCCTGCCTCGGCAATGCGGGATGGTGCCCCTGCGCGAACCGGAACAGCCGTCCAACTTCCTGCTGCAGGAAAACGGCCGGGCTTTCCCGCCGAACTATCTGCACGAAAGCTGGCGGGATTTCCTGTACTGGGATACGGAACTGGAACCTTAGAGGTTACGGCGCCGGCTTGCCCTGGTGACGGGCGTAGACCGCCGACGTTCCGTCGGCCTGAAACAACAACACCTCATAGGCTTGCGGGTCGGGTCCTTCCATCCCCGGCGAACCGACAGGCATGCCGGGAACGGAAAGTCCCCTGGCCGTGGGTTTTTCCTGAAGCAGCCGCGCCACATCGGATGCGGGGACATGACCTTCGATGACGTATCCGTCGACCACCGCCGTGTGGCAGGATTGCAGGGGCTCGGCGACGCCGGTCATTTTCTTGATCGCCGTCAGGTCTTCCATCTCAACCGTTTTCACGTCGTGGCCGTGGTCTTTCATATGGGTGACCCAGGCGCCGCAGCATCCGCAGTAGGGTGATTTATAGACGGTGACCTCGGCCGCCGCCGCCACGGCGGGCAGCAGCACAAGCATGGCGAGCGCCGCCAAAGCGGCGCCTAATGCCTTGAAATTCATTCGTGTCTCCTTTCCTAGAACCAGAAGCTGACGCCCGCGACAAAACGCAGGCTGTCCGTGTCCTCGCCGTCGTCGCGGGCGAAATTGGCGGTGGCGCCGACCTTGCGTTCGTAATGTAGGCCGACGTAGGGGGCGAATTCGCGGCGGATCTCGTACTTCAGACGCAGGCCCGCCTCGATGGTATTGATCCCGGCCCCGGAATGGGTGCGCCGGTCCTCGGAGAATGCGACGTTGATCTCCGTCGTCGGTTGCAGGATCAGGCGTTGGGTGAGGCGCCAGTCGACCTCGGCTTCCAGCCGGGCCGACAGGTCGCCCGTTTCGCTGAGGAACAGATTGGCGTCGGTTTCCACGAACTGCTTGGCCAGGCCCTGGATTCCGATCACACCATAGGTGCGGTCCGGGTCCGGGCGCAGGTCGTGGCGGATGCCGGCGTTGACGTCGAAGAACGTGGAGACCGGGCGGCGGTAGAGAAATTGCAGCTCGGCCTTTTCCAGGCGCTTGCCGACGGGGTTCTCTCCTTCCGACTTGAACGCCAGGCGGTGGTCGTCATTGCCGATCCAGGCGTTGGCGTCCCAGGCGACGACATCGGTTCCGTCGCCGGCCCGATACTCCAACTGCTCGGCCTGGACGTGCCAATAGATCGCATCGTCCATATCCGCCGCCCCGGCCTCGGATGCCGGGAGGAGATGTGCCGCCGCAAGGATCGCTGCGGCGAAGATCTTGTTTGAATGGGTCATCGGGCAATCTCCGCGGTCTCGCGTTCGACCACGACCTTGCGGAACATGCCCGACGCCATGTGGTACATCAGGTGACAATGAAAGGCCCATTGGCCCTCGGCATCGGCCTCGATATCGGCCTCGACCGTGGTGCCCGGCGCAATGGAAATGGTGTGTTTGGCCGGGTTGTTCTTGCCGGACCCGTTGTCCAGGATCTGCCACATGCCGTGCAGATGCATGGGATGGGTCATCATGGTCTCGTTGATGAACTTGAAGCGCACCCGCTCGCCGAACTTGAGCTTTATGGGCTCGGCATCGGAATACTTCACGTCGTTGATGGACCAGACATAGCGTTCCATGTTGCCGGTCAGGCGTACCTCGATCACCCGCGCCGCCGGGCGGTCGGGATAGAGCGGCTTGAACGCCTTCAGGTCCGCGTAGGACAGGAACTTGCCGCCCTCGGCCGCCTTGGGCATGAGGCCGCTGCCGGGGGCATAGAACGGATCATCCTTGGATTTCGGTGCCATGGCGCCGTGGCCCATCATGCTGTGGTCCATGCCCTTCATCATGCTGCCGTCCGGCATCATGTGGCCGCCTTCCATCTTCATGGATCCGTGGTCCATTCCGGCCATGTCGCCGTGGGCCATGCCCATGTCGGCCATGGTGAGGAACTGTTTCGGGCGGGCGCTGGGAATGGCCGCCGTCCGGCCCATTTCCGGCGTCAGGGTGCCGCGCGCGTGACCCGTGCGGGCCATGCTTTCGGCAAAGATCGTATAGGCCTTGTCTTCGGTCGGGCGCACGATGACGTCATAGGTTTCGGCGACGGCGATGCGGAATTCGTCCACGGGGACCGGCCGCACGTTGTTGCCGTCGGCCTGCACCACCGTCATCTTCAATCCCGGGATGCGGACGTCGAAGAAGGTCATGGCGGCGGCGTTGATGAAGCGCAGGCGCACCCGCTCGCCGGGCTTGAACAGGC
>DNMS01000239.1:2036-4090 GCA_003488105.1 Rhodospirillaceae bacterium | reverse complement strand
AGCAGGTAGTTGAGCGCGACCGTGCCCAGTTTGTCGCCGCCCACTTCATTCTTTTGTTGGGACGCGCCGACGATGGCGACGGAGCGCGCCCGGATCATGGCGTCAAGCACGGCCGTTATTCCTTGTCGTTGCCTTTGTTTTTGGATTTCGCCTCAAGCATCTCGGCCATGGCGTTGACGGCTTCCTCATGCTCCGGCGTGTTATGGGCCAGGGCCTGGAACGCCGCCGACATTTCCAACAGGGTATCGAGCCGCGCATGATGGCTTTCCCGCAACAGGCGCTTGGTCAGGCGCAGGGCATGGCCCGGGTTGCAGGCGATGCGGTCGGCCAGTTCGTTGGCGGCGGTCATCAGGTCGTCCGCCGCGACGACCTTGGACACCAGTCCACAGCCAAGGGCTTCCTGGGCGTCGATGGTGTCGCCGGTGAAGGCCATTTCATAGGCCTTGGAAAAGCCGACGGCGCGGGGCAGGAAATAGGCCCCGCCGTCGCCGGGAATGATGCCCAGCTTGACGAAGCTTTCCGCGAACTTGGCGTGCTCCGAGGCGATGCGGATGTCGCACATGGTCGCCAGGTCGCAACCGGCGCCGATGGCCGCGCCGTTGACGGCGGCGATGGTCGGCACCTCGATGTTGTAGAACGCCTTGGGGATGCGCTGGATGCCCTTCAGGTAATTGCTTCTGATTTCGGCGGGGATGCCCTGGGACAGGCCGGTTCTGTTTCGCATAGCGAAAATATTCCCACCGGCGCTGAAGGCCTTTCCCGCCCCCGTCAGGATTACAACCTTGACGCTGGGATCATTGTTGACCCGCTCGCAGGCGTCGACGAAATCCTGAGCTTGGACTTTTCCCGACAGGGAATTGCGCTTTTCCGGGTGGTTCATGGTCAAAGTGACCACGTTGTCCCGTTGTTCATAAAGTAGGAAGTGTTCCATTTTTCCGACCCGGCTGTTTCCTTATGGTCTTGTTGTAAACCATCCCGTGGCGTTATAAAACGATTGTATACAATCTGAACCAAGAAAATTAGGATTTAAGTCTTGGAGGACATCCGTTTCACGCCGGGCCTTCTGCCGCCCGAGGCCGAGGCCCTTCGCGCCGAGGTCCGCACCTTCATCGCCGATCATCTTAAGGGCTATCCGGGCGTCAAGCGCGCCAAATCCTGGTCCGGCGCCGACCCGGAGTTTTCCAGGGCCATGGGGGCCGAGGGATGGATCGGCATGACCTGGCCCCAGGAATACGGCGGTGGCGGGAAAAGTTTTCTGGAGCGCTACGTGGTGCTGGAGGAAATGCTGGCCGCCGGGGCCCCCGTTTCCGCCCATTGGGTCGCCGACCGGCAGAGCGGCCCCTTGCTGCTGAAGTTCGGCACGGAAGAGCAGCGCCGGAAATACATCCCCGCCATCACGCGCGGCGAAAGCTATTTCTGCATCGGCATGAGCGAGCCCAATTCGGGCTCGGACCTGGCCTCGATCCGCACGCGGGCGGAGAAGACCGGCGACGGCTGGCGCATCAACGGCCAGAAGATCTGGACCTCCAAGGCCCATACGGCTCATCACATGATCGCCTTGGTGCGCACGCAACCCCAGGACCCCAAGGACCGCCATGCGGGCCTGTCCCAATTCCTCATCGACATGAAGGAAACCAAGGGGGTGACCATCCGCCCGATCCGCAACATGGCGGGGGAGCAGATGTTCAACGAAGTGTTCTTCGAGGATGCGGAGGTGCCCGCCGACGCCCTGGTTGGAACCGAGGGCGGCGGCTGGGGCCAGGTGACCACGGAACTGGCGTTCGAGCGCAGCGGGCCGGAACGCTATCTCTCCAGCTACCAACTGCTGTTCGAACTGGTGCGGGAGATCGGTGCCGACGCGGGGCCGGGGGAAGCCGCCGGGATCGGGCGGCTGGCAGCACACCTGTCGACCTTGCGCCAGATGTCGATCTCCATCGCCACCATGCTGGAACGCGGCGAGACGCCGAACCTGGCGGCGGCCATCGTCAAGGAACTGGGCGTCGCCTACGAGCAGGACATGCCGGGCAAGGCCCACGACATCGCGGGCATCTCGC
>DNMS01000239.1:1553-1971 GCA_003488105.1 Rhodospirillaceae bacterium | reverse complement strand
TGCGCGGGGGCGGGCGACTTCGACCAGGTCATGGCCTATATGACTATGGCGGCGCGGTCGTTCTCGCTGCGCGGCGGCACACGGGAAATCATGCGCGGCATCATCGCGCGCGGACTGGGGTTGCGCTGATGACCGGCACAAGCGAAATGGCCAACATCCTGGCGGAAGCCGCCGGGCGTCTGTTGCAGGATCATGTCACCCGCGACGTTCTGGGGGCCGCCGAGGACGGCAACTGGCCCAGTGACCTGTGGCAAGTGCTGGAAGACAACGGCCTGACCCAGCCCCTGGCCCCGGAAGATCGCGGCGGCATGGGGGCGTCCTTCGCCGATGCCTTCGTCATCGCCTTCGCCGCCGGGCGCCGGCGCGCGCCAGTACCCCTGGTGGAAACCATGGCGGCGGGCTGGCTGCTCGGCCAGGC
>DNMS01000239.1:0-1525 GCA_003488105.1 Rhodospirillaceae bacterium | reverse complement strand
ACGTGCCGCCGGGGCCGCTGGCCCTGATCGACGGCGGCGCGGACTTGGATTTCTCGGGCGGTGCCCTGTCCGGCATTGCCCCGGGCGTGCCCTGGGCGGCCCAGGCCGGGCATCTGGTCGTCGAGATTAAGGGCACGGTGCTGCTGGTCCCCGCCGACGCGGCGGCGATCACTCCCGACCGCAACATGGCNNGGGCTGGCTGCTCGGCCAGGCCGGGATCGACGTGCCGCCGGGGCCGCTGGCGCTGATCGACGGCGGCGCGGAGTTGACGTTCAAGGATGGTGCCCTTTCAGGTATTGCCGAGGGCGTGCCCTGGGCGGCCCGGGCCGGACATCTGGTGGCCGAGGTCGACGGCACGGTGCTGTTGATCCCCGCCGATGCCGTAACCATCGCGCCCGACCGCAACATGGCGGGCGAGCCCCGCGATACGGTGACCTTCAAGACGGCGACGCCGTCGGCCACGGGGAGCCTGGACCTAACCGCGACCCTGCCGGTCGCCCGCACCCTGGGGGCGCTGATGCGCGCGGCCCAGATGGCGGGGGCCATGGAGGGGGCGGTGACCCTGGCCGTGCAGCACGCGGGCGACCGTGAACAGTTCGGCCGGCCCATCGCCAAGTTCCAGGCAATCCAGCAGATGCTGGCCCGCGCCGCCGCCCGCGCCGCCCAGGCGCGCAGCGCCGCCGAAACGGCCTTCCTCGCCCTCGACCGGGCGGGGGGCGACCTGACGGACGCGGAATGGGATGTGGCGGCGGCCAAGGTGGTGGCCGGGGAGGCGGCGGAAATCGTCTATGACGCGGCCCATCAGACCCACGGCGCCATCGGCTTCACCTACGAGCACGAACTGCATTTCACCACGCGCCGTCTCTGGGCCTGGCGGGGTGAATTCGGGGCGGAAACCTATTGGGCCGGGGAAATCGGCAGGCGCGTGCTGGCCCGGGGCGCCGATAATCTGTGGCCGGACCTGACGGCGCGGCAGAAGGGCTGAGCGGTCAGACCGCCGCCGTCGCCGCCGTTGCCAGGAACGCGTCCACGTCGTCTTCCGGGGTGTTGAAGGCGGTGACCAGGCGGGTCTTGCGCCGGCCTTCCTCATCCGCGCCCCGGTCGTAGAACAGAAAGCCCTTGGCCTTCAGGGCTTCGGCCATGGGGGCGGGCATGCGCGGGAACACCTGGTTGCCGTCGACGGCGCCCACGATCTCCACGCCCAGGGCCGTGAGGCCGTCGGCCAGCTTCCGCGCCATGGCGTTGGAATGGCGCGCGTTCTCAAGCCACAGGCCGTCCGCCAGATAGGCCTCCATCTGGGCTGTCATCAGGCGCATCTTGGACAGCACATGGCCGGCGCGTTTCTGCCGATAGAGGAATTCATCCCCCAGGGCCGGGTTGAACACCACCACGGCCTCCAGCGCCAGGGCCCCATTCTTGGTGCCGCCGAAGCTGAGCACGTCGACCCCGGTCTTCCAGCTCATGTCGGCGGGCGAACAGTTGAGCCCGGCCAGGGCATTGGCGAAGCGTGCGCCGTCCATATGCA
>DNMS01000024.1:2193-2652 GCA_003488105.1 Rhodospirillaceae bacterium | reverse complement strand
CGGCCTCGTCCCGCGCGGCGGCGACGATCTGGCCCGGGGTCAGGCGGATACCTTCGTAGACGACCTCCATCCCCGCGTCCCTGGCCCGAACCGCGATCTGTTCCGCCCCGTTGGAATGACCGTCGAGCCCGGGCTTTCCGACCAGTATCTTGATGCGGCGGCCGAGGGCGGATGACACCTCCTCGACCCGCTTGCGTACGGCCGTGATGTCGCCCGCCACGCCCAGGGCCGCGCCCGAAATGCCCGTAGGCGCGCGGTATTCGCCGAACACGTCGCGCAAGGCCTGGCCCCATTCGCCGGTGGTCACGCCCGCATGGGCGCATTGGATCGAGGGCTCCATGATGTTGGCGTCGGACTTGGCGGCCTCGGTCAGGGCCTTGAGCGCGGCCGCGACCTTGGCGTCGTCACGGGCCTCGCGCCAGGCAACCAGGGACGCAATCTGTTCCGCTTCGGCCTCGG
>DNMS01000024.1:1734-2097 GCA_003488105.1 Rhodospirillaceae bacterium | reverse complement strand
TCTGTTCCGCTTCGGCCTCGGGCGAAACGGTGACGATGGCGCCGGCCTGACCGACCAGGGGTGAAGGTTCGGCCTCCTGATATTTGTTCACGCCAACCACGATCTGCTCGCCCGCCTCGATCGCGGCCAGACGCTTCGCACTCGCTTCGACCAGGCGCTGTTTCATGTAGCCGACCTCGATCGCATGGACGGCGCCACCCATGGCGTCGATGCGGGCCAGTTCCGCCAGGGCCTGCCCCTTCAGGTCTTCGACCTTGGCGTCGATTTCCTTGGAGCCGTCGAAGATGTCGCCGAATTCCAGCAGGTCCGTCTCATACGCCACGATCTGCTGCAACCGCAGGGACCATTGCTGATCCCAGGGGC
>DNMS01000024.1:0-1529 GCA_003488105.1 Rhodospirillaceae bacterium | reverse complement strand
CGGTAGACGTTGTTTTCCGGCTGCTGTTCGGTCAGGCCTAAGGAATTGACCTGCACGCCATAGCGGAAACGGCGGTACTTTTCGTCCTCAACCCCATAGCGGTTGCGCGTGATGTCGTCCCACAGCTCGGTAAACGCGCGCATCTTGCACAGCTCGGTGATGAAGCGCATGCCGGCGTTGACGAAGAAGCTGATGCGCCCGACCAGACGCGGGAAGTCTTCATCCGATACCTGACCCGAGGCCTTGACCGTATCCAAAATCGCCTGCGCGTTGGCAAGCGCATAGGCCAGTTCCTGGACCGGCGTCGCCCCCGCTTCCTGCAGGTGGTAGGAGCACACGTTGACCGGGTTCCACTTGGGCACCTCGCGGCAGGTGAAGGCGATGGTGTCCGACGTCAGACGCAGCGACGGCGCCGGCGGAAAGATATAGGTGCCGCGCGAGAGGTATTCCTTCAGCACGTCGTTCTGCGTCGTGCCCGCCAGGTCGGCGCGCTTGACCCCCTGGCGTTCGGCGGCGGCGATGTAAAGCGCCAGCAGCCAGGCCGCCGGCGCGTTGATGGTCATGGAGGTGTTCATCTGTTCGAGCGGGATGCCGTCGAACAGCTGCGCCATATCGCCCAGATGGGAGATCGGCACGCCGACCTTGCCGACCTCGCCCTTGGCGAGCGGATGGTCGGCGTCATAGCCGGTCTGGGTCGGCAGGTCGAAGGCCACGGACAGGCCCGTCTGCCCCTTTTCCAGGTTCGAACGGTACAGCGCGTTCGATTCCTTGGCCGAGGAATGGCCCGAATAGGTGCGGAACAGCCAGGGCTTATCCCGCGCCGCCGCCTGTTGCGCCGCAGCGGAATCGCCTTTTGCGCCTGCTAATTCGCCACTCATCGCCTTCTCCTTAAAATGACAGAAATTCGCCATTCCCTAAAAATTATTGTAATTTTATTTCGTATCTAAATCACAAAACGAAAGATAGAATTTTGTGCATTGCGAAGAAAATGTAAAGCGGATATGACCAATAGGACAACAAAAATGGCCGCATGCCGAACATTAAGATACAGGCGAAAACGCGGACCGTTGGGGATGGCGTAACTGTGTGGAGAAGGAGGCAGCAATGTCGGATGCCGCCGAAGTGATCGAATTGAACCCGAACCAGCCCACGAAAGACCTGTACGAAGTCGGCGAAATCCCGCCGCTGGGTCATGTCCCGAAACAGATGTACGCCTGGGCGATCCGCAAGGAACGCCATGGCGAGCCCGATACCGCCATGCAGGTCGAGGTCGTCGACGTGCCCGAACTGGACAGCCACGATGTCCTGGTCATGGTGATGGCCGCCGGCGTCAACTACAACGGCGTGTGGGCCGCGCTCGGCACGCCGATCTCGCCCTTCGATTATCACAAGGCCGAGTATCATATCGCGGGCTCCGACGCCTCGGGCGTGGTCTACGCCGTCGGCGCCAAAGTCAAACGCTTCAAGGTCGGCGACGAGGTCGTGGTCCACTGTAATCAGGACGACGGCGACGACGAGGAATGCAACGG
>DNMS01000117.1:1394-5549 GCA_003488105.1 Rhodospirillaceae bacterium | reverse complement strand
CCAAGGTGAAGGTCAAGGAACACGCCGACGAGGTGCTGGCCGCGGTCAAGGCGCTCTAGGCGCGCGCCGCTGGATCGCCACAACCTCGACCATTGGGTGGTTTTGACGGCGCGGATTTTGCGCTAGTCTCCGCCCGCGATAAATATGCGCCGCAACCGCTTTCATGCCGGGCCGGCGTCCTCTGGGGGTATCGATGGCCGACAAGACCGACGAAATCGAAGACGACGAAGAGTACGAGGACGACGAGGAACTCGAGGACGGCGAGGAGTGGGAAGACGACGACGAAGAGTGGGAGGACGACGAAGACGACGAACCCACCGAGGAAGAGCTCGCGGCCGCCAAGAAGAAAAAGACCCTCAAGATCGCGGCCATCGCCGGGGTCCTGCTTGTCCTGATCGGCGGCGGCCTGACGGCCCATATGATGGGCGCGACCGAGGCCATCCTCGGCAAGCCCGCCATCACCGAAGTGACCCTGGAAATCGGCAAGCCGGTCATTCACCAGTTGCCGGAAATCCGCACCGACCTGAAAAAGATCGGCCGACGCAATCATTTCATCAAGCTGAACCTGATCGTGCAGGTCGACGAGCACGACCTGCCCGCCCTTCAGGACGAGACGAAAATGGCGCTGGTGGTGGACAACATCAAGACCCAGCTGCGCGACCTGGAATACAAGGACGTGATCGGCAAGGAAGGCTCGGAGCGCCTGCGCTTCGAGCTGCTCAACGTCATCAATTTCGCGATCGCCCCGGTCAAGGCCCATACGGTCCTGTTCAAGGACCTGATCATTCAGTAGCCGCCAAGGCCCCAAGATCGCGGCCACCATACAGAATGCGCAGGAAACTCACCGTATCCGCCCCGACCAGAAAGGCGAGCGTGACACGGCCCTCGAAACCGACGACCCTAAGTCCGGGGAACAAATCGTCGCGCCGGGTGCCCCGCTCGGGAAAGTCGGCGAATCCCAGGCAATAGGCTTCGATCCGTTCGACATAAGCCATGGCGCGACCGTCGCCCGCCCGCGCCGCGATGTATAGATAAAGTTCCTTCAGGTCGTTCTGGGCTTCCGGCGCGAACAAAACCCGATGCGTCACGCCTTACGCCTTCCGCCCCTTGCGGCGTTCGGCATGAAGGGCCCGCACGCCATCGAACGCCGCTTTTGCGGGCATCAAACGGGACGGGTCGGCTTGAACCGCGGCCGCCACCGGCACGACTTCTTCGCGCAGCCAGCGCTCAACCGCATCGTCGCGTTCCCGCAAGGCGCGCAGACCGGCGCGCACCACCTCGCTGGCGCTCGCATAGGACCCGGAATTGACGAGGCCGTCGATATAGCTCGCCTGCTCGTCGGGCAGACTGATCGTTCGTTTTTGAGACGCCGCCATGGGAAACACCTTCCGTTCGATGATCTCCATCAGGGTATGATAAATTCATACCAAATTCCAGCACTTCCCGTCACGCTTTCGCGCCGGGGTGAAGGCGCATACGGCCCTGTTCAAGGACCTGATCATCCAGCAACGCGGACCCGGATCAGCTTAACAACTCCCAAACAATACAAGGCAACATAGAAATCATCGCTCGAAATTGTTAATGTAGATTCCAATTCTACCGAGTTGGGGGCGACAGTGAATAAGCGCTTAGGGACTTATCAGGCTTTTTTTCTAGCAGCAGCTATGATTTTGACCGGCTGCCAAACCGTCGCTCCTATTGCTAGCACTCCCTCGGGGAAACCGGAGGCAATCTTCACGAGCACTTCAGCAGAAGATATAAGCGGACGCATCGCATCTGCCTGTATGTCGCAAGGCCTTATGGTTTTTGATCAATCGAATTACCAAGTGCTGTGCGGCAAGACTATGACTGGCGGAGACAGTGTGATGGCCCAATTGCTGATTGGTAATAGCTATTCGACGACGCCAGAGCAAAAAATAAGGTTCGCCATCGCAAACACCGGCTCAGGTATCCGTGTGCAAGCCTCGCAATGGATTGAAACCCAGATGGCCTTCGGGCAAATGCGTCGCCAGGAACTGAATGGAGGAAAGCACTTCAACGACGTACAAAATTTTCTCTATTCCATCGGCGGAACAGGGTTTCGAGCCTACTCAGCGCAGCCGGTTCACCACACACCTGCACCAAAACCCAACGCCCACCCGCAGCCTGAAGATGACATGGATAACGTCGAGTGCCGGAACGAAAAGAAAATTCCTGGATCAACTTACGTTACCGCTCGGAAATTTTGCCTTCCAGACGGCAGTATTGTCCGCGTCATTCGTTAAGGCAGACAAACGCCAATTCTCGCATTTAAAAAGAGGACAGCTTATTTTTTAGGTGCCTAAAGAAGATAAGCGGCCCCTTTTTAAACTCAGACGGGAGCACGCGGGGCCGCAATTATGATGGCAGCGCCGACAAGGCAGACGCTGGCGCCGATCATGTCCCAACGGTCGGGACGGACACCCTCGACGAGCCATAGCCATACAAGCGAACTCGCAATGTAGATTCCGCCGTAGGCGGCGTACGCGCGTCCGGCGGCATCGCTGTCAACCAACGTGAGAAAATACGCGAACAAGCCCAGAGAGGCGAGGCCGGGTAAAATCCACCAGATCGGCTTGTCGAGGCGGAGCCATGCCCAGAATGCAAAGCATCCGGCGATTTCGGCGATGGCAGCGCCGATATAAGCGGCGACGGTCTGCATGGTGATTTTCCCCTTTTTAGGGCCGAGCCGAGCCGCCGGTCACCCCGCCGCCCCTTCGTCACCGCCCTTGACCCGCTGGGCCAGAGCAGCGGCCATGAACTGGTCGAGGTCGCCGTCGAGCACTGCCTGGGTGTTCGACGTCTCGACGTTGGTGCGCAGGTCCTTGACCATCTGGTAGGGCTGCAGGACGTAGGAGCGGATCTGGTGGCCCCAGCCGATGTCGGTCTTGGCGTCGGCCTGGGCCTGGGCCTCTTCCTCGCGCTTGCGCAGTTCATACTCGTACAGCCGCGCCTTCAGCATGGCGAAGGCCTGGGCGCGGTTTTTGTGCTGCGAGCGATCGTTCTGACACTGCACGACGATGTTGGTCGGCAGGTGGGTGATGCGGATGGCGCTGTCGGTCTTGTTGACGTGCTGGCCGCCGGCACCCGACGCGCGGTAGGTGTCGATGCGCAGGTCCTTGTCCTCGATCACGACCTCGATGGTGTCGTCGACCACCGGATAGACCCAGGCCGAGGAAAAACTGGTGTGGCGGCGCGCACTTGAATCGTAGGGCGAGATGCGAACCAGCCGGTGCACGCCGCTTTCGGTCTTGAGCCAGCCATAAGCATTGTGGCCGGAAATCTTGAGCGTCGCCGACTTGATCCCCGCTTCTTCGCCGGGGCTTTCTTCCAGCCATTCGACCTTATGGCCATGGGCTTCGGCCCAGCGCGCGTACATGCGGAGCAGCATCTCGGCCCAGTCCTGGGCCTCCGTGCCGCCGGCCCCGGCGTGGACTTCAAGATAGGCGTCGTTGGCGTCGGCCTCGCCGGACAGCAGCGTTTCCAGCTCCGCCGCGTCGGCGCGGACCTTCAGCGCCGTCAACGCCGCCTCGGCCTCGGCGACGATGGCGTTATCGCCCTCGGCCTCGCCCATTTCAATCAGTTCGACACTGTCGGCCAGTTCACGTTCGACCGCGTCGATATCCTTGATCCCGGCTTCCAGGCGATTGCGCTCGCGCATCAGGGCCTGGGCTTTTTCCGGGTTGTTCCACAGTTCCGGGTTTTCCGCCTGGGCGTTCAGTTCCTGCAGTTTGAGAACGGCATCGTCGTAGTCAAAGATGCCTCCTCAGCAGTTCCAATGACTGCTCGATGTCCTGAACGATGCTGGTGATTTCGGCGCGCATGGCGGAGGTCCGTGGATTTCTTATGGTGGGTCGGCAGGGGGTTGTAGCGGACGCGGGCCGCCGGATCAATATGGGTGCGCGGCCACGGTCAGTACAGCCCGCCCGTGCCGCCGAAGGGTTGCTGGGTGGCGTCGCCGTTCCCCGACATACCCTGGCCGGCGGAAATGATTTCCGTGTCCTCTTTCGGCACGGTGCCGGGTTTGAAGCTTTCCCAGATCACGTCCTCGGTCTGGCCGATCAGGGCCGGCAGGCCGGTCTGCGCATCGACGCGCACCAAGCGGATGCCGGGCGGAATTCGGAACGGGATGGCGGG
>DNMS01000117.1:544-1146 GCA_003488105.1 Rhodospirillaceae bacterium | reverse complement strand
GCGTCGCGGTTCTTGTTGGTGGTGCCGGTCTTGCCGGCCAGGGTTTTCTTGACCTCATGGCCGATGCGCGCCCCGGTGCCGCGCTTGACCACGCCTTCCAGCATGGACACCATCTGGTAGGCGCTGGCCGGGTCGGCGACCTGTTCGCGGATGTCGGGCACGTCGGGCACCCGTTCGCCGCCGGTCCAGGCCCCCGTGCGGCAGTGCGGGCAGGGCCGCTCATCGTGGCGGAATACGGTGCGTCCCTTGCGGTCCTGGATGCGATCGATCAGGGTCGGCTCGATCCGCTTGCCGCCGTTGACCAGCATGGCGTAGGCCGTGGTCAGGCGCAGCAACGTCGTCTCCCCCGCCCCCAGGGCCATGGACAGGGCCCGCGGCAGGTGGTCGACGATGCCGAACGATTCAACGTAGTTGCACACCTTCTCCATGCCGATGGTCTGGGCCAGGCGCACGGTCATCAGGTTGCGCGACTTTTCGATGCCAAGCCGCATGGTCGACGGCCCGTAGAATTTGTTGGTGTAGTTGCCGGGCCGCCATTTCGGCAGGCCGGGGCCCTGGTCGACCACGAAGGGCGCGTCGAGAATGCGCGTCGACGGCGTGTA
>DNMS01000117.1:0-286 GCA_003488105.1 Rhodospirillaceae bacterium | reverse complement strand
GTCACCCGGTTGAACTGGTTGATCTGGAAGGAATAGCCTCCGACCATGGCCAGCACGCGGCCCGTATGGGGGTCCATGGCGACGATGCCGCCCTGGACTTCCGGCAATTGGCGCAGCGCGTAGCTGCCCTCGGGCACGGGCTTGCCGTCCTCGTCCTCGGTTTCCCGGCTGACGGCGATGATGTCGCCCGGCACCACGACATCCGCCGGGCGCTTGGGCCGGGGCGCCCAGGTATCCTCATCGATACGCCGCCGCGCCCAGGACATCAGGGACATGGGCATCCGCC
>DNMS01000096.1:4893-14855 GCA_003488105.1 Rhodospirillaceae bacterium | reverse complement strand
GTCATCAAGACCGCCGACTGGGTCATCGACCTGGGGCCCGAGGGCGGCACCAAGGGCGGCAAGCTGGTCGCCCAGGGCACGCCCGAAGACGTGGCGCGCACCAAGGGCAGCTTCACCGGCCAGTACCTGGCCCCCTATCTGGACAAGCGCCCGGAAAAGAAACGGGCCTGACGGCCTTTCCCATTACGGGAAGGCGCATCAGGCCCGGTCAAATTTCCTAGCCGGTTTTCCTAACCGTTCAGCACCGTCACCACACCGTTATCCGGATCGACGATGACCTCGTCCCCGGTCTTGATCAACGTGGTCACGTCGCCGTCGGCGAAACGGTCGCACATGGTCAGGTTGGCCAACGCCGCGCCCTGGGCCAGGATGGTGTTGGCCGTGTTGAACAGGATCGCCTTGGGGCAGATGTTCCGCGATTTCATTTCGTGGAGCATCCAGGCCGAGGCCACACCACCCTTGGACGTGTTCAAGACCAGAATTTTGTCGTGATAGGACTGGCCGTTCAGCTTGTGGGCCGGGCGGGAAAACACGCCCTTCTTTCGGTCCAGATCATAGCGGGCCGAGAAGTTGTCGTCGGCCACCAGGGCGATGCCCTGCACCTTGTCACCGATCCCCTTGTGGCACTTCAGTTCCTTGGTCATACGATTTCTCCTGCAACAGCCGACGCGACGCATTTTTCCATGCTCGCCAGCGCCGGGGTGTAGCCGTAGCCGCTGATGATGTTGACGATCTTGGCGGAGTTGCTGAGTAGCCGTGTCCAGCCGTTGGCCTCGCCGATCTCACGGGCGTACTGGTTATAAAAACAGGTGCCTTCCAGAACCTTGGCGCCCGTTCTTTCGATGGTGTCGATCAGCCCCATGCGGGTCGCGTCAGGATAGACCTGCGGCGACGTGCAGACGATCACCGCCGACTTGAACGACTTCCCGGCGCAGAGCGTCGCCAGGTCCTGCATCTCGACGATTGACAACTGCGGTGCGGCGAACACGACCACGTCGATCTTGTCGCCCTTGCCGCCGAACCCGGCGCGCAGCGCATCCAGGTCCGCCTTGGTGATCTCTTCGGCCGGCAGCTTGTCGCCGCCGACGTCGGCCAGGGTCTGTGCCTCCGGCGTGATGCCGGCCATATGGAACAGCGGGGTCGAGCCGAAACTCGCCATGGCGGCGCCCATGTGCTTGGCCTCGTCCGAGGTCGGCACGACTTCCAGTCCTTCGATCACCGGCACCGCCCAGTAAGACCCGGCCAGCTTGCCGACCAGGGCGCCGAGCACGCCCCAATCCGTCAATTCCTTCGGCTGTTCGCGGACCACGAAGCGGCGGGTCGCCCGGCGGTTCTCGTCCAGATGAAGGCCGTAACGCGGCGTGCGGCCGGTCAGCCCGGCGGCCAGGGCCGAGGGCCCGCCCTCGAAGTTGGAGCGCGCCCCGCAGATGCTGTTGGAATAGATCACCACGCCCGTATCGCCGTAGGCGACATGGTCGCCCAGCACCGGCGGCATGATCGTCTGATAGTTGACGCAGGTGTTGGTCATCAGGATGCCCATCTTTTCGCAGGCGGCGATCATGCGCCGTTCCAGCGTGGCCATTTCCTCGGACTGACCCAGCGGCCGGTAATGGTTGAGATCGACCCCCCGGGGGTCGGTGATCATCGGGATGGCGACCCGCGCGCCCTTGGCCACCATGTCTTCCAGGAAATCGCCGCCGGCTTCGCCCAGGGATTCCGGGTCCGCCATCATGTGGGCCTGACTGACCGGCACCAGGTCGGCCGCGTCGAACATGCCGCCGACCTTGACCTGATGGTCAAGGGCCCACTGCTTCGCTGCGCCCATTTCGCCGGCCAGCATGGCCTTTTCTTCATCCGTCAACTTCAAGGCTGGGTCTCCTATTTCATCGAATTCGGTAGCCAGAGAACGATTTCCGGCACCAGGTATACGAGGTAGAGCATGCCGATCTGGATCAGCAGGAACGGTAACGCGCCGCGCGCAAGCTTCCAAAGGTCGATCTTGGAAATGCCGTGAATGGTGAACAGGTTGACGCCGATCGGCGGCGATATCTGCGCGATCTCCATGGAGATCGCGGCGAAAATCCCGAACACGATCGGATCCATCCCCAGTTGTTCGGCAACGGGGAAGAAGATCGGGATCGAGATCAGCAGCATGGCCGCGCTTTCGAGAAACATCCCGAGAACGATGTAAGCCAGGATCATCAGCGTGATGGCCCAGATGCCGCTGGCGTTTTCGATGATCGCGGCGGCGATGGCCTGTGGCACCTGTTCGAAGGTCAGGAAGTGCGCGAAGTACTGGCCGAACACGATCAGCATGAACAGCATGGTCGTGGCACCCGTCGCGACGACGGCCGCGGCCTTCAGGTCGGCGAAGCTGAGCTTCCTTTGCGCGAAGCCGAGCGCGCAGACATAGAGCACCGACAGGGCCCCGACCTCGGTCGGGGTGAACACGCCCGTATAGATCGCGACGATGATGACGACCGGCAACAGCACCACGCCCAGGGACCGCCGGGTGATGGCCATGCGCTCTTCCAGGCTGATCGAATGGGTGACCGTGACCCGGGGCCGCGACAGCATGACATAGAGGGTGAACAGGCTCATCATGATGATGCCAGGCACCACACCGCCGATGAATAACTGACCGATGGAGGTTTCCGTGATCACGCCGTAAAGGATCAGGGGAATGGACGGCGGAATGATGATGCCGAGGGTGCCGCCGCCAGCCACGAAGCCGCCGGCCCGGCGCTCACCATAGCCTTCCTCAAGCAGCAGCGGAATTGCCACCAGGCCCACGGTCGCCGCGGTCGCCACGGACGATCCGGAAATGGCGGCGAAGATCCCGCAGGCGGCGATGGTCGCCACGCCCAGGGAGTTGGGGATCGATCCCGTCCAGGCCTTGGTGACCTCGAACAGGTCCCGTCCGGCGTCGGTCCGCTGCATGATCGTGCCGGTGAAGATGAACAGCGGCAGGGCAATCAGCTCGAAGATCGACGCCCCCTGCCAGGAGATGTTGATGAAGTTCCTGAAGGCGAGAAACGGATCCTCGACCAGCAGTGCCGCCGCGAAGGCCGCCAGTCCCATGGACACGAAAACCGGCACCGACAGCACCATCAGGAAGAACAGCAGAAAGATCGCGATGAAGCCGACGTGGTCGTAGATGAAATCCATCAGCATCGGTTATTCCCCGATCCCATGGGCGTCGCCGACCGGCGCCTCGCCGGTGGCCATCTGGACAATCGTCTGCATGACGAGCCCGATGCCGCCGAGCGGCACCGCCAACTGCGGAATCCACAGAGGCACTTCCAACAAGGTCGCCGACAGGATGGCGTTAGACGCCGAATACCAGACGAAGTAGCTGCCCGTCGCGATGATCAAGACACCGAAAGCCAGCGTCGACAGCTGCGCGATGAGGTCGAACATCCGGCGTTTCGCGGGAAAGATTTCCCGCAACAAGACCACACGGAAGTGCGACCCGGACTGCACGGCCAGAGCGTTGCCGCAAAAGCCGAGAAGTATGAAGGCGTAGAGCGTCGTTTCGAAAACCCAGATCGTCGGCGCGTTGAAGAACCGCGCAATGGCCTCGTAGGTGATCGGAACGCACAGCAGGATCATCAGGGTGATCGAGACGGCGGTCATGCCTCGACCGATTGTTCGGAGCAATCCGATCATCGCGCGGGCCTCTCCTTTGGAGCGGTCATTGAAAACGGAAAGAGGATGCAAGGGACAGGCCGCACGCGCGGCCCATCCCTGAACGCATCAGTTCTTGGTGAGCAGGTCCTGCACTTCCTTGGAGTATTGCTCTTTCGCGGATGCCGTCAACGGCTCCAGACGTTTGGCGAACTTGTTCCAAAGGTCGCTGCCCGGTTCCACCGCCGTCACTTCGTTGCCGTTTTTGCGCACGGTGTCCAGCAGGCTTGCCAGTTTGTCGATGGCGAACTGCTGCATATGGTCGCGGGCTTCGGCGGCGGCTTCCATGACCGCCTTCTGGTTGGCGGGCGACATCTTCTCGAACTTTTCCTTGTTCATGACGTAGGCGTGGATGAGCGTGCCCATCACGCCGTTCGGCACGAACATGTTGGACGTGACCTCGAAATGCTTCAGGCCGACCGCACCGCCCAGGCCGCCCATGGCGCCCTTGACCGTGCCGCGCTGCAGACCGGAATAGACATCGCCCACGCCCATGATCGTCGGCGCGGCGCCCAGCGCCTGCAGAACCTGCGCCGAGCCCTTGGAATAGGCGCGGATCGGCATGTCCTTGAACGAATCCGGGCCTTCGATCTTGAAGTTGGTGCTGACGACGGGCGGGCCGATATCGAACATGGCGATGATCAAGGCCCCTTCCTTACGCAGCTGGGCGTCGAAGTAATCGAAAATCGGATTGCCGGGCTTCAGGTTGTCCCGGGTCCAAGCCATGGACTTGTCCCACAGCGGCGTCGTGAGAATGCCCACGTCGGGCACGCGGCCGGACCAGTTGTCGAGGGTCGTCAGGGAAATATCGACGGTGCCCTGGGGCACGGCGGTGGCCACGAACTGCTGCTTCACCATCTCGCCGCCGGCGAAGGTCTTGAGGCGGATGTCGCCGCCGGACTTTTCCTTCAGCAGCTTCTGGAAGTTCGGCACGAACTGCGCCACCTGATAGTGCTTGGGGCTGCCCCAGGACGACAGGGACAGGCGCTCCGCGGCATCCGATCCGGTCGACGTGCCGGACAGAACGATCAGTGCCGCCGCGGCGACACCGGTAATCTTCTTGAACATGGTAGTCCTCCCAATCTCGAGGGCTCGTTGGCCCTCATTTGCTTCGGCGACGGCGGATATCTGCGGACCGTGCCTTGAAATAAGAATATAGTAATTACATCATAGTAATTTACCATGTCAATGCCGCCTTGTCCCGCCGGTGCTGGCTGGGGAAGATGGACAAGTGATTCGCTGCGGCAGCTGAAGGGGGAACGAATGGCTGGCTTTTCGACACGCAAGACCGAGGATTTCGTCAAACGCTACTGGTCGGATGAATCGGACCTGCCGAAACACGAAAAGCTGTCCCGCGCGTTCACGGAATCGATCATGGACGGTTTCTGGTCGGCCGGGGCGCGGCTGCCGACGGAGGCGGAACTGGTGCAGACCACGCCCTGCAGTCTGGGGACGGTACAGCGGGCGTTGCGCAATCTCGCCTACGCCGGGGTCATCCAGCGTCGGCGGGGCAGCGGCAGCGTCGTCTCGGACCTCAGCCGCCCGATCCATGAACCCTGGCATATGCGGTTTCTGAACACCGAGGGGGCGCCCGGCAGTTTCCTGCCCGTCGCCACCCGTGTGCTGCACCGGGACGTCACCGCCGACCACGGCCCCTGGTCCACCGATCTGGGCCAGACCACGGAAAAAGTCGTGCGGATCGAACGCGTGATGGTGATCGCTGACCAATTCGACGTCTACAACCTGTTCTATGCTCGGGCCGACCGCTTTCCGGAACTGGTCGACACGCCCATGGCCGACCTGAATGGCATCAACCTGAAAGACATGATGGCCAGGGGACAGCACCTCGCCGTGCAGCGGGGCCGGCAGTTGATGCGGTTCGAGGCCCCACCCAAGAACATTTCCCTGAAATGCCGCTGGCCCGAGGGCGAACGGGCGTCCGTGCTGAACGTCGTGGGATATTCGATGGATGGTGATGCGATGTATTACCAGGACTATTTCATCCCGCCGACGGACCTGACACTGGACCTCGGCACGCCGCAGCGCACCTACGCCCAATAGACCGGCGGCACGTCAGGTCAGGATGCGCCGCGCCGATTTGCTGAGGTAGAGCAGCCAGAACACCTGCGCCCCGATGGCCGCGGCCGGAAGCAGAACCCACAGCCAACCGCCGAGCGCCAGCCCCGCCACGATCAGCCAGAAATCCGCGCGCGCCAATCCGCGAAAAGCGAACACGGCGACGTCGCGCCATCCGGCGTCGCCGCCGAGGTCGGTCAGACGGGCGACCTGGGTTTCGCCCTCGGGCACGCCGCCGAGCACCAACGGCAAGGCCGCGCTGATCGTACCGCCAAGGGCGGCCACGCCTCCTAGCCACATCCACAAGACATCCCCCGCCTCGGCCATCGTGTGGTAACCGACGGCCAGGAAGAAGGCCGCGTGGACGACCCAGTCCGTGAAATCGTCGAAGGCGGCGCCGAACCGCGATCCCATGCCGCGCAGCCGGGCCAGTTCGCCGTCACAGTAATCGAACAGGTAATAAAGAAAGAACATCCCCGCCCCCAACACCTGTACGACCGGCGAGCCGAGCGCGAAACACGCGGCGGCGGTCAGACCAGAAGCCAGGCCCAGGCTGGTCGCCTGATTGGGCGTCATGCCGAGCGCCGCCAAGCGTGGCGTCGTCGCCCGCGACATCATTCGAATCAGGGGCAGTTGCGTCATCATCGCGCGGGCGCGCGATGGCGGTAGATTATGTTCCGTGGCTGTCATGGTATGTCCCGTGGTACGGCGCAAGGCCGGAAACCCTGATCGCGCGTACTCTCTCGTGCCAAAGGCGGCGAAAAAGGTCAAGCCCGCCGAACGGCGGGCCTCATGCCGTCATGTTAGAAAGGGTTCAGAAGCGAGCGCGGAACGCGGCGAATAGGCTGCGGAAAACGTTGCGGAACAGATTACCGACGTGGAACCCTTCGGCCAGACCGCGGTCTAATTTCTCAGCCAGGTCTTCCCGCTTGGTGCTGCGCATCTCGGCGGCCAGCTGGCCGCCGCGAGCAAGGTTCACGGCTTTGTTACCGCCGCCAATATCCGTGGTGGACAGATCAATGCGGTCTTGGACCGTGCGCCCGCCCAAGGATTGCCCCGGATTTTCCATTGCCTCACGCGCCTCTCGCATCAGCTTTTCGCCGAGCGTGGTCGGGCGCGGCAAGGCCGCAGCGGAATTGTGAACTTGGCTCACCATGATTTGAGCATACGCCGATTGGGGTTGAATTGACATGGGATTCACGTTCCCCAATCATCCTGTCAGACAACCGGAAACGTATCCATGAAACATCTTATGTTCGCTGGCCTTGCCCTCGCTGTGACGCTCGTCACCGCCGCCGCCCCGGTCCCCGTCCCGGCCCAAGACAGAAAGCCCATAGTTGTCGAGTTGTTCACCTCGCAGGGCTGTTATTCCTGCCCGCCGGCGGAGGCGTTCCTGGGTGAACTGGCCGACCGCGCGGACGTGGTCGCCCTGGAATTCCACGTCGATTACTGGGACAGCCTGAATTACATGTGGCACGGCCAGTGGAAAGATCCGTTCTCGGCGCCGGAACACACACAGCGCCAGCGCCTCTACAACGTCGCCATTCGCGGCCAGTCGGGCGTCTATACCCCACAGATGGTCGTCGACGGGCGGTTCGAGGCCGTGGGCTCGCACCGCGGCAAGGTCACCGACAACATCCTCCGGGCAGCCAAGACGGTGGGCAAATTGACCGTCGCCGTCACGGCCCAGGGCAGCCGGTTTCAGGCATCCGTCTCCGAAGGGGCCGACGCTGTGGCCGACATCATTCTCGTCCGCTTCCAAGACCGTGCCGAGACGGTGGTCCAGAAGGGCGAAAACCATGGCAAGGTTCTACTCAGCCGCCATATCGTGCGCGAGACCCGCAAGCTCGGCACCTGGCGCGGCGCGCAGATGGCCCTCGACCTGCCCCATGACGCGGCTGGCGGTAACGGCATGGGCTGTGCGGTCCTGGTTCAGGCTCCGAACCACGGCCCGATCCTGGGCGCCGCCCTATGCCCCAAAGGGCCATCATCCTAGAACCGCTGCCGCAACGCGCTTATATGTCGGCGCATGACCGGATATCTTCACCGCACCGCCCTGGCGGCCTTTGCCGCGCTTTTGCTGTCCACCTGCGCAACCGCACCGGAACACAGCCTGACCTATCAAGGCATGCAGGCCCGGCAAGCGGCGATCCAGGCCGTTCTATCGGCGGGTGACCTCGACACGCCCCGTCCCTGGCACAGCCCCGACGGCGCCACGGGCACGGCCACCCTTGTCGGCACTCCGGATGCGGAAGGCTGCCGCCAGGTCAACACGACGGGTCCCGGTGGTGCGATCACTGATACCTGGTGCCCCACGCCCCATGGATTCTGGGTTCATCCGGATGAACTGTTCTACCGCAACGCGACCGGGCGCGAAACCTATGGCGGCGCCGTGCGCTCGCGGGACGGCGCCGACGGCGTCAAAGCAGCGACCGAACCCGCCGACACCCGGCCCGATCAGATCGACTGCCTGCGTCTGCTGCGCGAGGAACAACGCCTATCCGACGGCGGCCGTGAAGGGGCCGCCCGCGCCAAGCGCCGGGCGTTCCACAGGTGCTTACAGCGTAGCGACTGATTCCCCTCCCCCCAACCCTCTCCCCTGAGGGGAGAGGGAGGTCAATTTCGGCAATCCTCGCGTAAGTACAAAGGCCGTTGTGTGCGTTCCCTCTCCCGTCACCGGGGGAGAGGGTCAGGGTGAGGGGGCTTTTAGGGACGCACGCGCGCCGCGTAGGCGTCAGCCTCGGCCCCATCCCAGCCCAACACGTCCTTCAGCACCTCCGCCGTCTGCTGACCCAAAGTCGGCGGGGCGGAGCGCACGCTGATCGGTGTTTCCGACAGCTTGAGCGGCGATCCGATGATGCGCTCGCGGCCGATGGTCGCGTGGTCAACCTCAACCACCATATCGCGGGCATGGACTTCCGGCGCTTCCAGCACCTCATCCACCGTGCGGATGGCGCCCGCAGGCAGGCCCGCCGCATGCAGATCGACCAGCCATTCGTCGCGGCCCTTGGTGCGGAACGCGGTCTCCATGATCTCGTACAGCGCGACGCGGTTCTCGGCCCGCGACCGGTTGGTCACGAAACGCGGATCGTCGGCCATGTCGGGATGACCCAAGGCCGCCGCCAACTTGCGGAACTGGCGGTCGGCGCCGATCGCCAGCGCCAGCGGATGATCCGCCGTGTCGAACGGCCGGTAGGGACAGACCGACGGATGGTCGTTGCCGAGTCTCTGAGGCCGGTCGCCGGTCATCAGATAGGCCGCCCCTTGGTTAGCCAATAGCGCCACGGCGCTGTCCAACAAGGCGATGTCCACGTGCTGGCCCTTGCCGGAACGTTCCCGATGGAACAGAGCCGCGAGCACGCCCGCGACCGCGTCCTGGCCCGCGACCATGTCGGTCACGGCAGCACCCACCTTCATAGGCGGCTGGTCGGCGCCGCCGATCAGGGACATCAGGCCACTTTCCGCCTGGATCAGGAAATCATAGCCGGCGCGTTCCGCCGCCGGACCCGTGCGCCCGTAACCGGACACGGCACAATAGATCAGCCCCGGATTGTCGGCGCGCAGTTGCTCATAGCCCAGGCCGTATTTCTCCATGGCGCCGCGCCGCAGGTTTTCGACCACGATGTCGCTTTTCAACGCCAGATCGCGAGCGATGGCCCTGCCCTCGTCCGTCTTCAGGTCGATGACGATGCTCTGCTTGTTGCGGTTGGTGACCTGGAAATACGCACTTTCACCGGCTTCGAACGGCGGGCCGAAATGACGCACGTCGTCGCCTTCCGGGCTTTCCACCTTAATGACCTCGGCCCCCAGATCGCCCAGGATCATGGCGCACCAGGGTCCGGCCAGAACACGCGAAAAGTCGAGAACACGGATACCGTCGAGAGGTCCGGCCATTGTCGTGTCCTTCCTAGCGCCGCTGATCGAAGCGGCGGCCGACCAGGGCGGCCGCGATGTTGACCTTCTGAATGTCGATGGCGCCGCCGGCGATGCCCCAACCCCAGCCGTCACGCATGCGGCGTTCCATGTCGAATTCCTTGGAATAACCGTAAGCCCCCATGACCTGCATGGCTGCCCCGGTCACGTCGCGCACCATCTCGTTGGAGAAGCACTTAGCCAATGACGAATCCAGGATCGACGGCAGGCCGTCGGCGGCGTTCTGCGCCGCCCGCCAGATCAACAGGCGCGAGGCTTCGCAGCGG
>DNMS01000096.1:0-4782 GCA_003488105.1 Rhodospirillaceae bacterium | reverse complement strand
GCCGCCCGCCAGATCAAGAGGCGCGAGGCTTCGCAGCGCAGGGCCATTTCCGCCAGCTTCATCTGCACGGCCTGGAACTCGACCAGCGGCTTGCCGAACTGCTTGCGCTCCTGGACATAGGCGAGTGCTTCGTCCAGTGCCGACTGGGCGATGCCCAGGCACATGGTCGAATTGCCGCAGCGTTCCAGATCGAAGGCCTCCATCAGTTGCTTGAAGCCGCCGGCGGGGACGATCAGGTTGGCTTCCGGGACCTCGACATTGTCGAAAAAGATATCGGCCGATGGCACACCGCGGAACCCCATCAGCCGTTCGCGCGCGCCGAAGCTCAAGCCTGGCGTGCCGTCCTCGACCAGCACGGCCCCGATGCCCTTGGCCCCCGGCGCGTCGGACAGCTTGCAGTAGACGACGTAGGCGTCGGCGTGGCTGCCGCCCGAACACCATCGCTTCTGGCCGTTGAGGACGATCTTGCCGTCCTTGATCACCGCCTGGGTCTTCAGGTCGGTCAGGGCCGACCCGGCCTCGGGCTCGGACATGGCGACGGCGACGACCATCTCGCCGGCACAGACCTTGGGCACGATGCGTTTGGCGAGATCTGCATGGGCGAAATGTTCGACCGCGCGCACCGGACCGACGGAGCTTTCGAAGATGGGGAAGGCGACGGCGGGCGAGACCTTGGCGAATTCCTCCAGCACGATCAGGGCTTCCAGGTTGCCGAGCCCCAGACCGCCCAGGTCTTCCGACACGTTGACGCCGAGAAAGCCCATTTCCGCATAGCGCTTGATCCATTCGGCGGGCAGCGCCTTGTCTTCCTGCTCAAGCTCGCGGGCAACCGGGCGCATCTCACCTTGCGCGAAGGCGCGGGCGGCGTCCTGCAGCTGGCGCTGGTCGTCGGTCAGTCGAAAGTCCACGGTCGGTGTCTCCTTTGACGGTTGGCCCCGGGCCCGATTCATCGGACCCAACAACGAGGGCACGGCAAAGTGCACAGCACCGGGCCGGAAGTAAATGAAACCTCATTTCAACTGTTGAAATATCCGAAGCCAGCCGAACCCAGGCCCGAAAACGAAAGAGCCCCCCCGGGATATCCCGGGGGAGCTCAGCCGTGCCTTCAGAACGTCTCCAAGGGTTGAGACAAGACCGCCCCAAGGGACGGTGATTTGCCACCCCCCCCAAAGGTTGGGGGAGCTAGAGTGTCAGGCAACATCGTTGACGACATTGCCCCTGGCGCCGCCGGCATTGCTGCCGACGTCAGTAGGCTTGTTCGCGGGATCGTTTCCGCGGTCTTCACCAGAGGAGTTACTGTCCTGAGACGGCTGAGTAGCCGCCGAAGGAGAGGTCGATTCTTCGAGTGATTGCCGTTCCTCAGAACGGTAACCACTCTCGACCGCTTCCTCGACCTCTTGTCGAGTTTGTTGAAGCAGGTTCTCGGTACTCTGAGAAACCTGCTTCGCAAGCGTCAAAGGAAATGACGCGAGATTTGAAGCTTGATCAATCATAGCGTTTCTCCGCTCTGAATTGCGACGTTCTGTCAGCACCTAAAATATGGCACAAGAAAAGGCAAAAATAAATACTATAGAGAAATCGGCCAACCTCGCCCCATTACCCATTGAAAGGACAGGGTTAATCGGCCAAAGGCCGCACTGACAAAGGGCTACGAAAAGGCTTCGCCTTATCAGAAACCTGCGGAATCAGGAACTGAAGGGTGCCGGCGCCACCTCTGGACACGGCCTCAGGCGGATGCCTTCGCGCGGTAACCCAACACTCTTTCAGCGAAATCCGGATAGGTTCCGGCGACCTCGCGGCCGATCTTGGCGCGCAGGATATCCAGCCGTTCGGGCTCTGGTTCCGGCGTGGTCGGCACGCTGTCGGGCACGTCGAAATCGAAGCCCGTATTGTCGCGCACTTCCTCGACGCTATGCCCCGGATGAACGCTTTCCAGACGGAACCGCCCCCGCACCCGGTCGAACGACATGACGCAAAGTTCCGTGACCAGAGCGCGCGGACCGCCGGGACGGTGCACATCGGATGGGCTGATGCCGGGCGCGCTGATGAAATCGACCTTGTCGACGAACACCCGGCGCGTGTGTTCCGGGCGGAACAGGATCACCCGCGGCACGGTGAAATACATATAGGCCGACCCGAACGACCCCGGGAACCGGCGATCAAGCGACGGATACGCGCCTGTCCCGACCAGATTCAGGTTGGCCTGGCCGTCGATCTGCACGCCGCCCAAGAAGAACACATCGATGCGCCCCTGCCCGGCCGCGTCGAACAGTTCACGCCCGCCGTCCGTGAACGGATTGTTGGTGATGCCGTGGATCAGCGACACGCGGAAGGCGCCGCCGGTCAACTCGCGCTGCAACAGGGCTGCCGCACCGGGAATGGGCGAGGCCGCGCCGATGGCGCCATTGCCGCGTTCCGGCAGCAGACGGGTGATGACGGAAATCAAAAATTCTTCGGAGGAATAGGCTTCGCTCACGACGCCGCCTCCGCCTGACCGCCCAGAACCTCGCGCTTGAGATAGGCATCAAAACCTTCCTGGCTGCGCGCTTCCTTGGCATAGGCACGGATGTGGTCCATGTCGATGGGATAGCAGCCGGCAAGCCCCAGGGGCTTGGCCCCTTCCCTCACCTGGGCGGTGGCGCCGATGTACATGGCGGGGATGGTGCCCGCCGCCAGCACCGGATCGGCGGTAAGATCGCCGTCGTGGATTTCTTCATAAGTCGCCAGCGTCGTCTTCGCCGCATGGGCGATGGTGAACAGCTCATGGCGCTTGCCGATCCAGATGTTGCCGTATTTGTCGGCCAGCGGCGCGTGAATCAGCGCCACGTCGGGCTTGATCGCCGGCAGCAGCAGGATCTTGCCGTTACCCGCGCCCATGGGATCGTCAACCACCTTCCAGTCGTCCCGGTACTTGACGATGTCGGAGCCGATGATGCCGCCCAAGGGCATGAACGGCACGCCCTTTTCCGAAGCCTGCAGGGCCGTGTGGATGGCCGGACAGGTGCTGTCCCGCATTTTCAGGCTGCCGTCCTGCACCCCGCGGGTGAAGCTGGGCGCCANNTTGACGATGTCGGAGCCGATGATTCCGCCCAAGGGCATGAACGGCACCCCCTTTTCCGAGGCCTGCAAGGCCGTGTGGATGGCCGGGCAGGTGCTGTCCCGCATTTTCAGGCTGCCGTCCTGCACCCCGCGGGTGAAGCTGGGCGCCAGTCCCGCCTCGCCCAGGCTGACCGCCGCCGCTTCCATCAGGCGCACGCAGCCGGCGCCGATCAACAGGTCCGCCGCCATGCCCGAAATCGGCACGGCGAGCACATGCAGATTTTTGACGCCGCGGCGGATCAGGGCGCGGATCAGCGCCATGGGCACGAAACTAAAATCGGGCGGCAGGGCCAACAACGCCCCGTCGGGGACCTGTTCGGCGAGAGCGTCAACGTCAGGGATGGTCATGGCAGGCTATCCGTCGGTGGATGAAGGACGCACAGGGTGTCACAGGGCCTTGGGTACGGTCAATTGCCCGCTATTTCAAAGGCCTGGCCTGTCAGGCAACCATCACCGGTTGTCCCGCCTTTTTCCAGGCCTTCAGCCCACCGGCCAGCACCGCCACCTTGGTCAGGCCGTTCTTGCGCAAAATCCGCGCGGCCCGGGCCGACAGCTGATCGGTTTTGCAGACCACCAACACCGGCGTTTCGGCATAGTCGGCAAGGTCCGCCTTGATCTGCTTGATCCGCCCCATGAGGTCGATCAGCGGCAGGTTGAGCGCGTCCTTGATATGCCCGTCCTTACCGGTGAACTGGCTGGGCGACCGCACGTCAATGACCAGGGTGTCCGGATCCTGGTCAAGCTGCGCCTTGGCCGCATCCGGCTTCACATAGGGCACACCCGCCATCCAGCGCGGAAGTTGGCGGCCGATATAAAAGGCAATGACGATGAGCACCAAACTCATCATCGTGCTTTCGTCGATTTGAATGTTTGAAAAGTCCATGGGGATAATTACTACGGGCTGCCGGCGGGGGGATCAATCGATAACGTCGTCTTCGCGGGCCATACCGTTGGGAAGGCCCACCGCGCCCCGCTTGTCGGCGCCGGACAGATTGGCGCCGCGCAGGTCGGCATTGGTCAGGTCCGCATCAAGCAGGCTGGCCCCGCGCATGTCCGCATCGCGCAGGTCGGCGCCGCGCAGGTCGGCCGATTCCAGATCCGCGTTGCGTAGGTCGGCGCCGTTCATCTGCGCGTCACGCAGGATCGCGTGGTCCAGGTTGGCGCGCACCTTTCCACCCTGGGCCTTGGTCGAAATCACGATCTCGCCCAACAGCGCACCGACCATATTGGCCTCGGCCAGGTTGGCGCGGCTCAGCTTGGCGCCGCGCAGGTCGGAACGCGCCAGATTGGCCTTGCGCAAGTCGGCGAAGGACAGATCGGCCATCAACAATTCGGAGCGCGAGAAATCCGTACGCTGCAAAATCGCGAAGGAAAAGTCGGACGCCGCCAGATTAACCCCCGACAGATCCTTGTCCGTCAGGTCGGTCTTGGAAAACACCGCCCGCTGCCCTTCGGAGCCGTTGGAATCAACCCAGCGCGCATGCATCAGGATGGCTTCCTGCAGGCTGACGTCCATATCCTCGATACGCTTCGCCAGATAGGCGACGTCGAGATTGACCTTGGTCAGATCCATGTTGTCGAAAATCGCGCCGACAAGGTCGGCCCCCGACAGATCGGCGTTGGACAGGTTGGTATTGTTGAACACCGCGCCATGGAAGATCGCGCCGGACAGATTGGCGTCGG
>DNMS01000097.1:2485-8921 GCA_003488105.1 Rhodospirillaceae bacterium | reverse complement strand
GGTAGATCAGCGAGAAGGTAATCATGGACACGGTAAGCGCCACCAGGATGGCGACACCCAATCGTCTCAACAGAAATTTCAGCATGGCGAACCCGCCGGCAGGCGCTTCATATCTACGGCCCCCCTAGGCCCGGATCCCCGGCGACCCCTGATTAGGAGCCGCCGGGCCGAATTGCCGGTTACCCGGACGTCGTCACTTCCATTTCGCGGTGTAGAACCGCGGAATTTCATCGGAAGTGATGGTCATGTCCAGGTTCTGATTGAAGGCGTAGTTCTTGGCGTAGGAGAACATGGGCAGCCAATAGACCTTGGTGGAAATGATCTGGAACGCTTCCTTGTAGAGCTTTTCGCGTTCCGCAAGATCGGTCACGTTGCCGGCCTTGGTGATCAGTTCGTTGACCTTCGGGTCGTTGGCGGGATCGTCCTTGCCGCCCACGAAGAACACGCCGGCGCAACCGGACGCATCGGGGATCGAGTAGGACCCCCAGGTCATCTGGTGGACCGCCGTCGAGCCCTTCTGCGCGATTTCACGCAAGGCCTTGTACTGCATGAAGTTCAACTTCGCCTTCACGCCGACCTTGGCCAAGTCCGAGATCACCGCTTCCGTGAATTCACGCTCACGATAAGCGTAGATATCGAATTCCAGCCCCTTGTCGTAGCCCGCTTCCTTGAGCAGCGCCTTCGCCTTGGCCGGGTCATAGTCGTATCCCGTGACGTCCTGCACGCAGCCCGTCTGATCGGGATGGCAGGGCGTGTTGATGACCTGCGCCGCCGCGCCGACAAGGTTGGTGACGATGGACTGGCGGTTGATGGCATGGGCGAAGGCCTGACGCACGCGCTGATCCATGAAGGCCTTGTTGCCGGACGAACCGTCGACGTCAAAGGCGATGTAGGAAATACGCAGGGTCTTGGCGTTCTCGACCGTCACCTGGCCCGTGGCCTTCAGCTTTTCGGCCTGTTCCTTGGGAACGTCCCAGATCCAGTCGATGCCGCCGGTCAAAAGTTCGGCGATCCGGGTGTTGCCTTCCTTGATCGTCCGGTAAACCAGATTGGCGATCTGCGGCGTGCCCTTGGGGCCGTTTTTGTGATAGCCATCGTACTTCTTCATGACGATCTTTTCGCCGGGCACGACCTCGGTGATCATGTAGGGGCCGGTGCCGTTGGGCTTCACCGCCGCGTAATCGGGCTTGCCTTCCTTGGTCATCGGCGCGCTGTCGTAGTGACCGCGCTTGATGATCGGCACCGCTTGGCCCAGATAGGCCAGGGCCGCCGGGAATGGCTTCTCCAAATGAATGCGGATGCTGTGCGGGCCGGTCTTCTCGACCTTCTTCATCCAGTCGACGTTCTTCAGGGTGACGACGCCGTGTTCCTTGTTGGTGGTGAAGTCCACCGTGTAGATCACGTCTTCCGGCCCGAAGGGCGAGCCGTCATGGAATTTGACGTCGTCGCGCAGTTCGAAATCCAGGGTAACGTTGTCGACCCATTTGAAGGATTTCGCCAGGTTCGGTTCGTACTTGCCGGTCTTGGTGTTGCGGAGCAGAAGGTTGTCCCACACCGTGTTGCCGATGATGACAAGTTCGCGGGTACGGTTGTAGTACGGATCGGCCACTGCCGATTCACGGTCCGTCGCCCAGACCAGCGTATCATCGGACTTGCCCGCCAACGCCGCACCCGAGCAAATTCCCAGCGCAACCGCCGCGATGGGCAGGCCCTTCATAATTTGACGAATCATATTCGCCCTCCCTTGGTTCAATTCCCTGCCGCCCGTGGCTTACGCCTTTGTAACTTCTGGCCGGCAATCCTGGCCGTCCCTGTCATGAGAGGCTGTGCACATTTCAAAGCATAGGCCGCATGAATGCAAGGATGTATAAGTACCCAAATGTGCATACTTAATGAGTCCAAAATCATGCCCGAAGCTATGCCAACGCCGTCTTCATCCCATCAAGCATTGGCCGAAATTCTGGGCGCCGTGGGCTGGGAAGGCCGGGGCCCCGACACCCCCGCCTTCACCGGCGGGGATCCCCAGTTGCCCTCGACGTTCCGCCTGGCCACCGCCGGCGCGGCGGTGCTGGGCGCGGTCGGGCTGGCCGCCGACGCCCTGTGGCGCCTGAAGACGGGACGGTCGCAGGACATCGCCGTGGATCTTCGCGCGGCGGCCCTGGCCATGCGCTCCAATCGCCATGTCCGCGTGGGAACCGCCGGTTTCGGGGCCGCCTGGGCGGATATCTCAGGCCTCTACCGCTGCGCCGACGGGCGCTGGGTCCAGCTTCACTGCAACTACCCGTGGCTGGCCGAGGGGATTCTCGACATCCTGGGCTGCGCATCCGACCGGGCGGCGGTCACCGCGGCACTTGGCACCTGGGACGCCGCCGCGTTCGAGGCCGCCGTGGCGGAACGCAACCTTTGCGCCTTCATGGTTCGCGGCAAGGACGAATGGGCCGCCCATCCCCAGGGCAAGGCGGTCGCGGGTCTGCCGCTGATAAGCATCGAAAAGATCGGCGACGCGCCCGTGGAACCCCTGCCGGCAGGCGACCGGCCGCTGTCCGGCATCCGCTCCCTGGAGCTGGTGCGCGTCATCGCCGGGCCGGTCTGCGGGCGCACCCTGGCGGAACACGGCGCCCAGGTCATGCGCATCGGTCGGCCCGACCGCCCGGACGACGACAGCCTGCTGCGCGACACCGGCCACGGCAAGCTGGCCGCCAATCTGGACCTGCGCGACCCGGGGGCGGCGGATACCCTCGACGCCCTCATCAAACAGGCCGACGTGGTCACCCAGGGCCACCGCCCGGGCACCCTGGCCGGGCGGGGGCTGGCACCGGAGCGCCTGGCCGAACTGCGTCCGGGGGTCGTCTTCGTCAGCCTCAGCGCCTGGGGCCACGAAGGCCCCTGGGCCCATCGCCGGGGCTTCGATTCACTGGCCCAATGCGCCATGGGCATCGCCGCGGAACATGGCGGCCCGGAAACACCCCGCCACCTGCCGGCCCAGGCGCTCGACTATGTCTCCGGATACCTGGCCGCCTTCGGCGCCATGGAGGCCCTGCGCCGCCGCGCCACGATCGGCGGCAGCTGGCTGGTTCGCCTGTCATTGGCGCAAAGCGGCCATTGGATCGATCGTCTGGGACGGATCAGCGATGATACCACCAAGCAGCTGGCGGAGCCCGGTTACGACGACATCAAGGACCTGATGGAAATCCACGATACCGCCTGGGGCCCCATGGAACACCTGAAGCCGGTCGTGCAGATGTCGGAAACGCCGCCGCGCTGGGACCTGCCGGCGGCCCCCCTCGGCACCCACCCGCCGGTCTGGCCGACCTAACCTTCGGTGGTCTTCAGGGCGGCGGTCGCGGCCGAACCCTTTGCCCGGGATTCCCGATAGGTGATGTAGAGGGTCGAACAGAACACCACCGTGCCGCCGATCCAGGTCCACAAGTCCGGGAATTCGCCGAACATCACGTAGCCGAGCCCCGCCGCCCACAACAACCGCGTGAAGTCGGCGGGCAGGACGGCGGTCGCCTCGCCCAGTTGCATGGCCTTGGCCATGGCGAGATGCGCCAGCGCCGCGATGAGCCCGATGGCGATCAATTGACCGAACTGGGCCCAGGTCGGCCATTCCCAAACGAACAACGCCAGGATCAGCGTCGACGGCGTGAAATAGACAGAGGAATAGAACACGATGGTGACCGGCGAATCATAGCGCGACAGAATCTTGACCAACAGCAGCGCCCAGGCCCACAGCACCGTCGACCCCAACGCCCACAAATACCCCTCGCTGATTTCCTGAAACCCGGGACGGATGATGATCGCCATGCCGACGAAGCCGACGACCAGCGCCCCCCAACGGCGCATGCCCATCTTTTCCCGCAGCATGACCACGGCGCCTAAGGACGTAAACAGCACGACCGTGAAGCTGAGCGCCGTCGCGTCGCCGACAGGCACCAGGGACAAGGTATAGAACCAGGTCAGCATGGCGCCGAGGCCGACCACGCCACGCACCAGTTGCAGATCCGGCCGTTTGCTTTTCCATGCATGTCGGTCCTGGCGCAGCAACAGCGGCGTCAGGGCGATCAGGACGACCACGTTGCGGAAAAAGGCGACTTCGAAGGGGTGCAGTTCCTGTGTGATATCGCGGACCAGCGCGTGCAGGCAGGCAATCAGCCCCGCCCCCACCATCATGAACAGCATACCCCGGAAGTTGTCGACTTCCCGGGGACCGGCTGGTGTCGCTTGATCGCTGAGGTCCGGGGTCGTCGCCATGGCTTCACTATAGACGGCGGATACCCTCTGGCAATAAGGTCGGCGGCTCGATTTGGGGCCAATTGCATACAATATTTGGGGTAAGGGACCGTCATCATGATTAAAGCAGGCATCGCCGGATTGGGCCGTTGGGGCCAGGTTCTCGTCAATTCCGTTCACGGCAAAAGCGACAAAATCACCATTACCGCCGGCTGCACCGGCCGCAAGGCCCGGGCCGAGGCATTCTGCGCCGAGAAGGGCATCGACCTGCGCGACGGTCTGGCCGACTTGTTGAACGACCCGGACCTGGACGCGGTGATCCTTGCCACCCCGCACAGCCAGCACGCGGATCAGGTGATCGCCGCCGCCGCCGCGGGGAAGCAGATTTTCATCGAAAAACCCTTCACCCTGGACCGCGCCAGCGCCCAGGCCGCCGCCGACGCGGCCGAGGCTGCGGGCGTGGTGCTGGCGCTCGGTCATAACCGGCGTTTCCATCCGGCGATGGTACGCATGAAGGAAATGATTCAATCCGGCGAACTGGGCCAGATTCTGCATGTCGAGGGCAACCTGAGCAGCCCCAGCGCCATGCGCTTCGCCGCCGACGGTTGGCGCGCGCAGGCCGACGAGAGCCCGGCCGGCGGCATGACCGGCATGGGCATCCATGTGGTCGACGCCATGATCAATCTGCTCGGCCCCATCGACGAAGTCACCGCCCGGTCGTACCGCAACTTCCTCAAGATCGACGTGGACGACACCACGGCCACGCTGTTCCGCTTCGCCTCGGGCGCCATGGGCTACCTCGGCACCTTCACGGCGACGGCGCCCTTGTGGCGCATCCAGGTGTTCGGTACCGGCGGCTGGGCCGAGATGCACAACTACGACCGCCTGACCGTGCGCAAGGTCTCCGCGGACGCCGTGCCCGGCCCCGAAGAGGTCACCGAATACGGCGCCTTCGACATGGAGCGCGCCGAACTGGAAGCCTTCGCCGACGCCTGCGCCGGCAAGGCCGCCTATCCCCTCACCCCGGCCGAGGCTGTGCACGGCACGGCAGTGCTGGAAGCCGTGATTCAGGGCGCCGCGAGCGGCCAGCCGGTCCAGTTGAAGGACGTCTAGGCAGAACGCCGCAAAGGAGAGCGCCGCCATGTGGTTCCTGATGCGCCAGGTGATGCGATATGGGCGCTACGTGGCCTGGACCGTGGCCGCGGCGGCGGCCGCGGGCCTTTACGGCATTCTGTCCGTGCGCAAGGAAATCACCCTGTTCGGTGGCGAAGCTCACGTCATCGAATGGTGGGAGCCCTACGTCTGGCCGCCCGTCGCCTTCGTGATCGTCAGCCGCGTCCTGCGCATGGTCCTGAATCGCTTCGCCGGGGCGGCGAACGCGCATATGGCGCGCCTGCGGCGCGGGGACATTTTCGGCCCCCGGCCTTAATCACCAGGAAGAACGGGTCAGCTGTCGCCGTCGCCCGGCATGCCGCCCATGCCGGCCTGGGCGATCTTCTTGTCCGTGTTGTAGTTGTTGAGCGCCCAAACAGCCCAGATCGCCGCCGGAATCCAGCCAATCAAGGACAGTTGCAGGATCAGGCAGATGATGCCCTGGATCGGGCGGCCGATCGTGAAGAACACGAACCACGGAATCAAAATCGCAAGAATCAGTCTGACCATGGAAAACCCCTTGTTCCGATTGGCCCCCCAAGGACCCGATGAAGATCAACGTTAGCCCGCCAGGAATCTCCTGACAATCCGCACGCATTGTCTTAAGTTTCGCCCCCCATGAAAACCGACCTGTTCGATTTCGACCTGCCGCCGGAACGGATCGCCCAGAAACCGGCGAACCCGCGCGATGCGGCACGCCTGTTGGAGGTCACGCCCGGCGCCTTGATCGACCGGGGGGTGCGCGACCTGCCGTCGTTGTTGAACCCGGGCGACGTGCTGGTGGTCAACGACACGCGGGTGATTCCGGCGCGCCTGACCGGGCGGCGCGGCGACGCGTCACGCCCCGGCCCGCCCGAAGGTGGACCCAAGGTCGAGGTCACCCTGCACAAATGGGATGACGACGGCCGCTGGCGGGCCTTCGCCCGACCGGCGCGCAAGCTCAGCCCGCGCGATCATATCGTGTTCGCCCCCGGCTTTTCCGCCGACGTGGTCTCGAAGGGCGACATGGGCGAAGTGATCCTGCGCTTCAACAAGGCCGGGCCGGATTTGA
>DNMS01000097.1:0-2240 GCA_003488105.1 Rhodospirillaceae bacterium | reverse complement strand
AAGGCCGGGCCGGATTTGAAGGACGCCCTGGAACAGTTCGGCGTCATGCCTCTGCCGCCCTACATCAAGCGGGAAGCCGCGGGCGACGACGCGGACCGGGACGACTACCAGACCTTGTTCGCCGCCCGCGACGGCGCCGTCGCCGCCCCCACGGCATCCCTGCATTTCACGCCGGAACTTTTGGCCGCACTGGACGCGCGCGGGGTCGAGCGGGTCAGCCTGACCCTGCACGTCGGCGCCGGCACCTTCCTGCCCGTGCGCGAGGACGACACTCGCCACCATGTCATGCATTCGGAATGGGGTGAAATCAGCCGGCAAGCCGCCGATTTCATCAATCAGGCACGGAATGCCGGCGGCCGCGTCGTGGCCTGCGGATCGACCGCCATGCGGCTTCTGGAGACGGCGGCGGACGCCGAGGGCCAGATCCACCCCTTCAAGGGCGACACGGATATTTTCATCACGCCGGGTTATAAATTCCGCGCCGTCGATTTGATGCTGACCAATTTCCACCTGCCGCGCTCGACCCTGTTCATGCTGGTCTCCGCCTTCGCCGGACTGGACCGCATGCAAAGCGCCTATGCCCATGCCGTGGCCGATGCCTATCGCTTCTATTCCTACGGTGATGCTTGCCTACTGCACCGGAACGACGCCACCGGATGATCGGCGCACCCTATACGGATGTATGCCAGCCGATCGGTTGGGTACACATTCGAATAAATTTATGTTTATCTCACTTTGCTCTTGAGGTCAGACGGTAACAACAATTGGGGAACATCCCCACAGGATCCATCGACCCATGCGAATTCGCGACCTGCTGCCGACGGCTATGCTCGTCGGCTTCTGTATTCTTTGGCTGGCCATCGCCGCCCTGCGCCCGCAATCGGGGCAATCGCAGATCGGGGTGGTGTTTCCGCCGTCCCTGACGGAGACCGAGATCCTGGCCCGCATCGCCGACGCGGGTGGACGCCTGGTTCGCGAAGGAGCCTGGCCGTTCATCGCTGTCGTTGCCCTCGACACGCCGGAAACACTGACACGCCTTGGCAGTCAGGGCGCGTTGTTCACCGTCAATCCACTGGCCCTCGGCAGTTGTCTCACCCGACCCGCCGCAAACTGACCGATCACTCAAAGGAACCCGATCATGGATGCCCTTAACGAGCTCCGCATCAACTCAATCCGATTTTTCGTCCTGTTCGCCTGGGCGCATCTGCCGCTCGCCGGTCTCGCGTTTTGGCTGACGCAGGGCGACATTGTCACGGGGGCCGGCATCATCGCCACCGTCGCCGTAGCATCGACGGTCGCCTGGCGCACCCGGCCGACCGCCGCCGCAAGCCGGTTCCTGATCGCCGCCGGCGCCATGATCAACGTCGGCGCCCTGTTGTACCTGTTCGCGGGTCATGCCTGGCAGATCGATGTACATATGTATTTCTTCGCCGTGCTGGCGATGGTCGCGGCGTTCTGCTGCTGGCAGACCGTGCTGGTTGCTGCAGCGACGGTCGCGGTGCACCATCTGGTGCTCAACTTCACCCTGCCCTATGCCATCTTCCCCGATGGGGCCGACTTTTTTCGGGTCGTTCTGCACGCCGTCATCGTCGTGGTCGAAACCATCGTCCTGATGTGGCTGACCTATCGCCTGGTTGCCGGCTTCCGTCATAGCGCCGAAGCGGTCGACGCCGCCGAGGAGGCCAAGGCCGAGGTCGAACGGTTGAGTCTGGAACGCGAACGTCTGGAACACGAGGGCCAGGAAGAGCGCCGCAAGCTGCTGCTCGACATGGCCGCCCGCTTCGAACACCAGGTCGGCCCCATCATGGTCAACGTCAACGACCATGCGCGCGGTATGTCGGACGTGTCGAAGAACCTGTCCGATCTGGCGGCTCAGGCACTTGCCCATTCAACGGATACGGCCGCGGCCATCGATCAGGCGACCGGCAACGTGCAGACCGTGGCCAGTGCCACCGAACAGATGACCGCCAGCATGGCCGAGGTCTCGGCCCAGGTCGGCCGCGCCCATGACGTCGCGCAGGAAGCATCAAAGAAGGCGCGCGAAACGGATCAAACCATGGTCCGCCTGAAAGACGCCGCCGCCAAGATCGGCAACGTCATGGAGATGATCAACGACATTGCCGAACAAACCAATCTGCTGGCCCTCAATGCCACGATCGAGGCCGCCCGTGCCGGCGAAGCCGGCAAGGGCTTTGCCGTGGTCGCGTCGGAGGTCAAAAATCTGGCCAACCAGACCGCCA
>DNMS01000160.1:1705-4696 GCA_003488105.1 Rhodospirillaceae bacterium | reverse complement strand
TCCCGGCTGTCGGTGACCATGGCGCCATGCAGGTCGAGGAACAGGGCGTCGCAACCGGCCTCGACCGCTTTCACGATCCGCTCGGCCATGTAGTCGAAGGCGTCGTCGGCCACGGGGCCGGACGGCCAGGCGTTGGCGGCGATGGGGATGACGATCTCGGCCCCGGCCTCTTCCGCCAAATCGATGAAACCACCCGTGCCGCTGCCCGTGCCCTTGAAGGCCTTATAGGCGGCGTCGCCCTCGTAGGGCATGGGGGTCGAGCGGGCGAACCGTTCGATCGGCGTCGGCACCGGCGAGAATGTGTTGGTTTCGTGCTTCATCATGGCGATGACGACGCGCATGGGCGGATTCTCCCGTCAGGTGATATGTGGCATGTGGCACTGGGCGACACGGGCTCTCGCGCGAGAATAGCCGGGCAGACCGCAGGCGACCAGTTTTGCCGAACGCCGCCGTTCACAAAATTTTACTAATACACGTGAGGCGTTTCACATGGCGCGTGGTAAAATCTTTTCCTGAGCGCAGGACAAGGAAACCGATGCATGAGTTGGATCCTGATCACCCTCACGATTGTCGCTGGGGCGCTCGACGCGAAAATTCATTCGGTTCATGGAACGATGATCAGCTGCTTCGAAGAGCGGGAACTGGTTGTCAAACGCGTCGATCAGGCGGTCTGTGTCAGAGACAAGAGCGCGGAACGCCTGGGCCCCGTCCGCGGCAAGGACTGGAACGGCGACAGGTCGGCCAGTTAGGCGGGTTTCGTTCCGACCACCAACCGGGTCAGGCCGGGGACCATTTCGTGTTCCTGGATATCCTGGAACCCGACCTCTTCCATGCGGGCGATCAGCCAGCCCGGCGTGACCGACCGCGCATCGGGCGTGAAGGCCATGTGCTGAAGCTGCCATAGCGCGGCCATGGGCGGGCCCTGGCGGTCGTCGTCGACCATGAAATCGTGGACCATGAAGCGCCCGCCGGGGGCCAGGCTGTCGAAGGCGTCGGACACCATGCGCGGCAACTCGCCGCCGGGAATGCCGGAAAACAGATAGGACATGAGGATCGCGTCTTGTTCCGTCGGCCAGGCGATCTGCAACGCGTTGCCGGGGATGTAGCGCACGCGGTCGACCATCCCGGCCTCGGTAATGAAGCGCCAGCCCAGTTCGGACACGTTGGGGAAATCGATGATGGTGGCGGTCATCTCCGGATTGGCTTCGAGCAGGCGGATGGTCATCGCCCCCGTGCCGCCGGCGATGTCCAGCAATGACTTGGCGCCCTTGAGGTCGACCAGCCGGGCCAGCGTCTTGCCCGGGCCGAGGGAGCCCGCGTGCTGGGCTTCGGAATAGATCGCGGCCTGCTTCGGGTCGGCCATCCAATGCTGATAGCTGTCGACCGCATCCGGGTCGAGGGAGCCGTCCATGACCTCGTTCAACTGCTGCAGGAAGGGGTACATCTGGCGGTCGATCTGATAGCGCAGGTAGTCGCCGAAATCGTACTTGGCCCCGCGCGACAGGAACGCCGCCGCCCCCGGTGAGTTGGTATAGATCTCGTCGTCGGAGCGGTCGACCAGGCCGACGCTGGTCAAGGCCGTCATCAGGGTGGTGATGCGGTTGGTGGGGATGCCGGTTTTCTCGGCGATCTGGGCCGAGGTTTTCGGCCCGTCGGCCAGCACCGTGAACACGTCCACATGGAGGGCCGCGAACAGCGCCTTCGACGCCATGAAGCCGAAGGCAAGTTTTGATACGTCCTCAGCCGTTTCCACCAGGCGTCCATCCATGGGGTGCCGTCTCCAGTCCTGATTTTGCGTTGATCGTTCCGGGGCAACCTAACACGCGTTTCCGCAATGTCCAAAATGAGGGCCCTGGATTACCGGGAAAGCATAAATTTCCGGCCGGGGGTTCACGAAGGCGGGGTCAATTCGTTAGTCTGCGCGGGCGAGGAGTTTCATTATTTTGCATTCAAGGGAAGTATAATTGGAAGATATATACGAAACAGAATACGAAACAGGCCAAGATAATATTCAAAAATACGGTATGGATATTCACCATCCCGTCTTTTGGGTTTCGACTATTTTTGTCCTTTTATTTGTTCTCGGCACGTTGATTGCGCCAGGCCCGGCGAAGGTTTTGTTCGACGGCGCCAAATCCTGGATCATCAATTATTTCGACTGGCTGTTCATGGCCGGGGCCAACGTGTTCGTCCTGTTCTGTCTGGTGCTGATCGTCCTGCCGGTTGGGAAAATTCGCCTGGGCGGGCCGGACGCGACACCGGAGTTTTCCGTGATGTCCTGGTTCGCCATGCTGTTTGCCGCGGGTATGGGGATCGGGCTGATGTTCTGGTCCGTGGCGGAACCCACGGCCTATTACACCAATTGGTTCGGCACGCCCTTGGGGGTGGAACCGCGCACGCCCGGCGGCGCCGACGCGGCGCTCAGCGCGACCATGTTCCATTGGGGGCTGCACCCCTGGGCAATCTATGCGGTGGTTGGGCTGTCGCTGGCGTTCTTTACCTATAACAAGGGCCTGCCGCTGACGATCCGATCCGGCTTTTATCCGTTGATTCAGGATCGCGCCTGGGGCTGGTTTGGCCATGTGATCGACACCGTCGCCGTGCTGGCGACCCTGTTCGGTTTGGCGACGTCGCTTGGCTTCGGGGCCCAGCAGGCGGCGAGCGGCCTGCACTTCCTGTTCGATATCCCCAACACCATCAACGTTCAGATCGCCATCATCTGCGGCGTCACCGCCGTTGCCGTGTTTTCCGTGGTGCGCGGCCTCGACGGCGGGGTCAAGGTTCTGTCCCAGATCAACATGACCATGGCGGCCTTGCTGCTGGCCTTCGTGTTCGTGGTCGGGCCCACGGGGACCATCGTCGGCAATATCCTTGATACGGGGGCAAGCTATATCACCACCATCGTGCCGCTCAGCAATTGGATCGGGCGCGAGGACGAGAAATTCTTTCACGGCTGGACCGTGTTCTACTGGGCCTGGTGGATTTCCTGGT
>DNMS01000160.1:1168-1444 GCA_003488105.1 Rhodospirillaceae bacterium | reverse complement strand
TTGTCGGCATGTTCATCGCCCGGGTGTCGCGCGGCCGCACCGTGCGTCAGTTCATCATCGCCGTGCTGCTGGTGCCGACCCTGGTGACGCTGGTGTGGATGGCCGTGTTCGGCGGATCCGCCCTCTATCAGGTCGAAGCCGACATGGGGGAATTGGCTGACGGCCTTGAAGACGTGTCGCTGGCCATGTTCCAGATGCTCGACAATCTGCCACTGGCATCGGTCACGTCCTTCGTCGCGATCTGTCTGGTGCTGGTGTTCTTCGTCACCTCGTCGG
>DNMS01000160.1:468-1016 GCA_003488105.1 Rhodospirillaceae bacterium | reverse complement strand
ACCGCCGGCGGCAAGATCGACGTGCCCGTGATTCAGCGTATCTTCTGGGCCGTGATCGAAGGGGTGGTCGCGGGGGTTCTGCTGTTCGGCGGCGGGGTCGATGCCTTGGGCGCGCTTCAGGCGGCGGCGATCTGTGTCGGGCTGCCGTTCACGGTGATCCTGCTGGCGATGTGCCTGAGCCTCTATCTGGGCCTCCGCCACGAGTTGGCGGGCGAACGCGCGGCGGCAGCGGGTTGAATTAGTCCGCCGTCTTGCGATAGGGGGCCAGGAAATCGCGGAATCGGCGCGCGACCTCGGGCGGGGTCACGGTCGGGCGGCCCAGTTCCTTCATCGATCCGGGTGCGATCTTCATGTGGATCAGATGCGGGCCGGGGGTTTCCAGGGCTTGCGTGACCGCCTGCTTCAGGCCGTCCAAGCTGTCCGCTTCCCAACCTGCGGCATAGCCGCAGGCCTGGGCGACGCGGGCGAAGCGCACGGCCGGGGCCGTGGTCGGCTGCCCGCCCGTGGAATCGTAAGTGCCGTTGTCGAACACCATGTGGATCAGGTTC
>DNMS01000160.1:0-286 GCA_003488105.1 Rhodospirillaceae bacterium | reverse complement strand
CCCAGCTTCATCAGGGCCGCCCCGTCGCCGTCGAACACGACGATCGGCGAGGTGACGTTGAGCGCCGCGCCCAGGCCCATGCCGGCGGCCCCGCCCATGGAGCCGACCTGATACAGGTGCTGCTTGCGGTCCTCGATGGTGAACAGCTCGCGCCCGCATTTGCCCGTGGTGGCGATGATGCCGGCGTCGTCGGGTAGAACCTCCAACACGGCCTCCATGGACCGCATGCGCCCCGGCAGGTCGCCGCCGGTGAACAGGTCCGCAACCGGGCCCATGTCGGGGGCGG
>DNMS01000162.1:14688-15188 GCA_003488105.1 Rhodospirillaceae bacterium | reverse complement strand
CGACATCCCCCGCCCGCGCCCCGCCGACCCGCACGCTACCGTGGGCGACGGCGACAGCCAGGCTGCGGTCCGTCAGGGCGACATCGAAGGCCGTGCCGGTCACGGTGACCGAATAACCCGCGGCATCGACGACGAACGGCCGGCCTGCATCCTTGGCGACGCGGAACAGCGCCTGCCCCCGCAGCAAGGCCAGCTCCCGACGGCCCGCGGTGAAATTGGTTTTGACGGCGCTGTCGGCTGCCAGGTCGACTTCCGACCCGTCGGACAGCGCCACCGTCGTCGTCTCGCCCGCGCCAGTGACGTGATCGGCCGCCAGGAGCAGACGAACCTGGGGCGCCACGACAAACAGAGCGAGGCAGGCCGCCATCGCCAACCCCGCCATCGCCGCGACCGTCCGGCGGTGGAATTGCGGCCGGGCCCGTCCAGTCGGCGACGCATCCCCGGCCTGAACAGCCACCACCCCCGCCAAATCCCAGGACCGCTGCGTCAGGTCCCAGGCC
>DNMS01000162.1:8115-14547 GCA_003488105.1 Rhodospirillaceae bacterium | reverse complement strand
AGGTCCCAGGCCCGCCGATGGGCCGTGTTTTCCGCCAGCCATGCCTGCAGTCCGCGGCGCAGCGCGCCGTCGTCCGGCCGATCCGCAATCCGGTAGAACCAGGCGGTCGCTTGTTCCAGTTGCGCGTCGGTGGGGCCGTCGGGTGCGGCGGTCATAGGTCTCTCTTGATCTGCGTCCGCAAGCGGCACCGGGGGTGCCGACTAGGCGTAAGACATGGCATCATTGATATGACGTTTGCCGACAGCCGATTTCTCGCCCCCCGTCGCCATCGGTTGAACTGGTCACGTCCGCAACCGCTTGGTGATGTGCAGATGCGCCTGCTGCGTCCAGCGCGCCGCCGTGGCCGTCGACACGCCGAGCCGCCTGGCGATTTCCTGAAAGGTAAAGTCGCCGAGCCGGTGCAATTCGAAGGCCCGGCGTTGACCGTCGGGCAGTTCGTCCAGGGCGTCCCGCACCCGGCGAAGCTCGTCGCGGTAGAACGCCGTGTCCTCGGGCGAGGGCACGGCGGGGGCCTCCGCGAGGGACAGTTCATGGGCCTTGTCGCGCCGGGCCTCGGCCGATGTCCGGCGCGTGCTGTCGAACGCCAGGTTGCGCACGATGCGGTACAGATAGGCCAATGGTTCTTCCAGGATGCTGCCCGACGCGGCGGAATTGAAGCGGATATAGGCTTCCTGGACCACGTCCTCGGCCCGCGCCCGATCGCCCAGAAGCCGACTGGCGTAGTTCACCAGATCGCCCCGATGGCTTACGTATACGGCCAGGAAATTGGGGTTGTTCGGCATGGACGGGCGCCCGGTCAATCCGTCGAGATGAGCGGCGCATCGTTGCGCCTAAAAATGAGAATGATTCTCAATAGCTATGTATCTTGGATTGTCCAAAAAGACAACAGATGCCGCCGGTTATGGCCGGCCCTTATCGCGGGCAATCGCAGGCGCCAGCCGGGCGATGACCGCCCGCGCGTCATAGGCATCAGCGCCGTCAGGTTTGGGCCCGCGGCCCAGGACCACCTCGGCATGGGCCGTATAGCGGTCGACGGGCCAGGACGTGGCCTCGGCCTGGCCGCCGAAATAACCGTAGGAATTCCGGAAAGACGCGCCATACCCGTAAAGATCGCAGCACCAGGCCCGCCCGGGGCCATAGAACCCGAAGCTCGGCCCGAATCCGAACCCGAAGGGACCGTCGTAATCGTAACTGGTGTGATAGACGGTGGTCTTATCCGTGCCCCGGTCGGCGACGACGAAATGGTCGCGACCCCGGGCCAGGGTGATCTCGGCTGCGCGGTACAGCAGATAATTTTCCACCGTCTCGCGCGGCGTCACCGTATTGCCGGAAAAGGTCACGCGAACACGGTCATCCTCCAGACCCTGCTCCCAATAGCCGTGCCCCCGCGCGCCGTCGGCGCCGGATGCGGGGCCGTAAGGCGTCGGCGTGGTGCAGGCGGCCAATCCAAGGACCGCCGCCAACAGGACATAAAGGAAACCGCGATTGCGGGGCCCATGCATGACATCCTCCCACGGGCAATGACGCGTTTCTTTGATATAGGAACGACGCTTCGATCCGGCAATGGACACCGCGTCTAGGACGCGCGCCGGGTCCGCGGCCGGAACGCCAGGGCCAGCACCAGGCTGAGCGCGGAAGCCGTCATCACGCCGAACCAGGCGACCGTGCCCATGGACCATCCCCAATGCCCGGCGCAGGCCCAGAGCGACGCTGCCAGCAGACCGCCGCCGGCAACCCGCAGCATGATCCGTTGCACCGGCGTGGCCCGCACCCAACCCATGTCGCGGCGGTGGCGGTTCATGGCGAAGGCCAACGCCGTCCAGGCGGCGAAGGACAGAAAGAAAGCGAGAACGATCATTCTGCCGCCTCCTGCACGGTGGGAGAAACCTCTTTCGCCTGGACCGCACGCTGATGGCCGCGGGCGGCGATCCGGGCCGCGACGATGAAACCAAGACCGAAGGCCAGGCAGGTCAGATCGACGGCGGCAAGCTCCCATTGCCCCGCGGGCAGGCTTGCCCCCAGGTGCCGGTCGGTCGTCAGCGCATTGACCAGGGGAACCAGGCCGAAGGCGGCGGCGGCGATCCAGCATTGTTCGGCCCAGGCGCGGGCGGCGGGGCGCAGGGCCGCGTGAACGGCCAGGGCCGCCCAGGTCAGGAACATGACATTCGCCTCCCAGGCCGCGCGCCCGGCGATATCGACCGGCACCAGACGATTGGCCCAAAGATAGGCGGCGACGGCCGTGGGCAGGCCGCAAACGGTTGCCACGTTCAGGCGTTCGACCAGGGCGAAGCCCAGGCGCCCTTCCAGGCGCGCCCGCCGCTTCTTGGTCCACAGGATCAATCCCGAACCGATCATCGCCGTGCCGACCAGACCTGTAAGAAAATAAAGCCAGCGCAGCACCGGCCCGGCGAACAGACCTTCGTGCAGGGCCAGCAACGTCTCGCTCACGATCCGGGGAGCGGGATTGACGGCGGGCGCGTCGATCACGGCCCCCGTCGCCCCGTTGAACAGCACTTCCGCCCGATCCCCCGAGACACGGCGCGTGCCCTCGAGAATGCGGACCCGGGCCGCGACCGTGCCGGGCCGCGTGATGTCCACGAAACCGATGTTGCCGGGCCCCCAAATACGATCCGCCTCGGCCAGCATGGGGCCGAGTGGCGCCAACGGCGCCGGGGCCGCCCGTTCCGTGTTCCGGTCGAACGGCCGGCCGCTGAACATGATGTCCGTGAACGCGCGGCGGTTGTCTTCGCCCCAGCCGTATTCAGACGCGATCACCGGCGCCATGTAGAGGTAACAGATGAACAGCAGCCCCGAGTAGGTGATCATCAAATGGAACGGCAGGGACAGCACGCCGAGCAGGTTGTGGGCGTCGAGCCAGTTGCGGTGCCCGGTGCCGGGCCGGAAGGTGAAAAAGTCCTTGAAGATGCGGGCATGGATGATGACGCCGGTGACCAGGGCCGCGAACATGACCATGGCGCAGAACCCGACGATCCATTCCCCCGCCGTCGTCGGGATGTAGTGGAGCCGGTAATGCATGCGGTAGAGCAACCGGCCCCCGCCCGTGGCCCGGTATGCGACCTTTTCCCCGGTTTCCGGATCGAGGAACCCGCTCTGTCGTTTGCCGGGCGCGCCCTCGGTTTCGGGATAACCTTCGACGAAATACCGCAGTTCCGGCTGTTCGCGTCCGCCTGGCGGGGATACGAGCCAGCGCCGGGCGTCCGGCATTTTCTCCTGCACGAATCTGAGGCCCAGGGCCAGGGCGTCCGCCTGCGCGACCTCCGCCGCCACCAGGGGCTTTTCCGGGCGCATCCAGCGGTCCAGTTCGGCCTCCACATAGCCCGCCGTGCCGGTCAGGAACACGAAGAACAGGATCCAGCCCATGAGCAGCCCGCCCCAGGTATGGAGCCAGGACATGGATTGGCGGAACCCTTCCTTCATGTCGGCCCCACCCACCAGGCAAGCCCGGCACAGACCGCCGCCGGGGCCAGAATGCCCCCCCACATGCGGGTCAGCGGCCGGGCGCGGAAGGCCCAGAGAATCACGCAGAGATAGATAAGGAAACTGGCCAGAACGGCCCATTGCATCGCTTCGTAGCGGCTCAACGGCAGACCCCGGGCCATGAGCACCGATGCCGCCCAAGCCAGGCCATAGCCGCCCACGGCGGCCGCAACCGTGCGCTGGATGATCTCAAGGGGCGATACCGCCGCCCGCGTTCGGGATGTCACGCTCATGACTATATGACGAACGGGCGGGGATAATTCGCGCTCTGGACACGAATAAATTCTTCCCACCCCTCCTTAAAACTCCAGACGGATGCCGCCGAACACGGTACGTGGCGTCCCGGCGTTGATGCGGAAGTTGCCCCCGGACGCCGTGTAATAGGTTTCGTCGGTGATGTTCTTCACCCCCAGATCGAAGCGCAGGCGCTTTTCCTTGCCCACGGGCAGGTAGTACCAAACCCCCACATCGAACAGCACATACTGTCCCAATTTGTAGGTATGGGCGTCGTCGCCGAACCGGGTTCCGACATAGGTCACGCCACCACCGACACCCAAACCGTCAAGATGGCTGTTCGTATCGGTGAATTCGTAACTGGTCCACAGGCTGGCCGTGACCTTGGGTACGCCGCGCGGGCGATTGCCGTCGCTCGCCGTATTGGTCGACGTGATATCGGCCTTGAGGAAACCGAGCCCGCCGCGGATGTACCAGCCCGGCATCGGATTGCCGACCCCGGAAACCTCGACCCCGCTGGTGTTGACCTCACCCACCAATTGCGGCTCGCCGTTCACGGTCTCGACCACGTTTTCCTTCTTGATGTCGAACACGGCGGCGTTCAGCAAAAGCTTGCCGCCCAGGGCGTTCCATTTCACCCCGGCTTCGTATTGGCGCCCTTGTTCCGGTTCCAGCACCAAAACGCTTTCGTTGCCCGAGGAAATGCCCTGCGCCGTGAAGGTATCGGCGTAATTGGCGTAGAGAGCGACGGTCTCGACCGGCTTCCAGACGAGACCCGCCGTTTTCGTCAGTTTTGCGTCGCGCGGCTGTTCCGCGGTCGTGATCGCGCTGGTCAGAAGGTTCTTGCGGTAAAAGTCGCCGTTGTAGAACTCGTAACGCAGGCCCGCCGTCAGATTGACCGTCGGCAAGACCTCGACGTCGGTGGCGACGTAGGGACCGTATGATTTCTGCGACAGATCGGTGAACTGCAGGGATGACGGGTTTCCGGAATCATCGATCAATATCTCCGGTGTCGGATTGATGACTGTGCCGCCGACTTGGTTCGAGCCGGCGTAGTTTTTCCAATCATGATCCTGTTGGTGATATTCAATCCCGGCGACGAGTTCCATCGGCATGACCAGATCGTCGAATTTTCCGCGCGCCTGCAGGCGACCGAACAATGTCTGCAGGTTGCGGTCGTCGTTGCCTTGAACCCGCCGGGTCAAGGTTCCATCGGCGGCGATGCTGCGAATCTCAACGTATACGTCCTGTGCCTTTTCCGTGTAATAGGCGACCTTGTTTTCCAGCGACCATGGGCTGTCCCCCAAAGGCACGGCGCCGTCGAATTCGAAAATATGGTAGATCGCCTGACGGTCAACGAAGTCCGGGTGGTAGGCCGTATCCGTCGGCACCTCCGCGATCAATCGCGTGCTGCCGTTCCCGGCGACCGTGGGCAAACCACGGTCCATGGTGCGGTCATCGTTGGTGACCTCATGGTTGACCCGCGCGGTCGCGCCGCTGTCGCCCACCCATAAGAACGACGTCGACAGGAATTGACGTTCGACCTTGGAATTCTGTCGAAATGTTTCGCCTTGATCACCCGATGTCGTGATTCGATAGGCAAAGTTCTCACTGTCGCCAATGGCGCCGGTGGCATCGAACGTCATGTTCCGCTCACCGTCTTCGTCAAAATTCACCTCTACGTGATGCTCGGTCTCGAACTGCGGTTTCTTCGTAACCACGTTCACCAGACCACCCGGCGTCATCTGCCCGATATCGGCGACAGGCCCCTTCATGATCTGGATGCTGTCCACCGTCGCCGGATCGAACCGCCCGCTGGTCTTCAAACGCACGCCATTACGATAGATGTCGTCGTCTCGCCGAAAGCCGCGAATGATGTAGTCCTCGCGCGTGCCACCGAACCCATCGGCGCTGACCGTGTTGGGCGACAGCTTGTAGACGTCCTCCATTTCCCGGGCGTGCTGGTCGAGAAGTAGCTGTTCCGGGATGATATCGATGGTGCGCGGGATATCGATCAGATCCTTGTCGAACCGGGTGCCCGTTTCCGCATGGCGGCTGTTGTAGCGTGATTGCTTGGTGCCCATGACCGAGACCGTGTCCAGCATCAGGGGGCCGCCCGTCTGAGATTTGCTCAAGGTCACCGAATTTTTCCCGGCGAAGGTCCAGGTCACGCCTGTCCCCGCTAGCAGGCGGCGCAACCCTTCCTCAGCTGTGAATTTCCCTTTCAGGCCCCCCGTGCTGAGGCCCGCCGCCAGTTCAGCGCCATAGACAAGCTGCAGGCCGCTTTCGTCGGCAAACCGGTTGAGGGCCGGGGCCAGGGGGCCGGTGGGAATGTCGTAGGCGCGGGGTTCCGCCGCCTGGGCCTGAAGGACCGTTTCGGAAGCCGGTGCCGCCTCCGCCACGCCCGGCAGCGTCACGACCAGCGCCCCGGCCAGGGCCGTTCCGGCCAGCAGCCCCCGCATTAATCCGCACAGGCCACTTGCCTGCGCGCGGTTGCTCATCCGGTTTCTGATCGGCGTCATACCCATTCCCCTCTTGGTCCCCGCGCATCCGGCATTCCACCGTTTTTAACGCGATTAATTCTTACTCGTATTTATGTGACGTCCAGGGAATGGGGATGAGGAGGTCCGAACCGTATTTTATTCGCGTCCGCTTCCGGACCACGGGCCGCGGCGCCTATTGATGCAGCAGGATCAGATG
>DNMS01000162.1:0-7884 GCA_003488105.1 Rhodospirillaceae bacterium | reverse complement strand
GATGCAGCAGGATCAGATGGTCGGTCAGGCGGGTGGACCTGAGGCCGAGCGCCGTTTCCAGCGCCCCGACGACGGCGACGGGATCGCGCGTGTCGAACACGCCGTTAACCCGGCGCTGGCGCAGCCCCGCATCGGTCAGGCGGATCAGGCCGGTATGATAGCGGTTCAGTTCGTCAATCACGTCGCCCAACGCCCGGTCGCGGAACACCAGTTTACCCCGGCGCCAGGCGGCGGCACTGCGCGGATCCACGGTTTCCACGTCGCCGAGCCCCCCTGCCGCGCCGTAGCGGACCCGCTGATTCGGGGCCAGGACCGTTTCCGCCCCGCCGTCGGTTGCCGATACGGCGACCCGGCCCTCAAGCAGCGTCACCGACGCGCCGTTGTCCAGTGCCCTGACGGTGAACACGGTGCCGAGCACGCGGCTGAGCCCGCCGCCGGCAGCCACCGTGAAGGGCCGGTCCGGGTTCTTGACCACGTCGAACGCCGCCTCGCCCCGCAGCAGGCGCACCCGCCGCGGCCCCGTGCCGTCCGGGCCGAAATCGACGGCAATGGCGCTTGCCGAGTTCAGTTCCGCCGTCGATCCGTCGGGCAGGGACACCGTTCGCGTCTCGCCGGCCGCCGTCACGGCATCGGCGCGGAGTTCCGCGTCAATGCGCTGCGGCAGGTCCGTGCCCAGCCCGAGGGCCAGAACCAGCCCGGCGGCGACCGCCGCTAGCCCCCAACGGCGCCCGGCCCGATACCCATCGATGGCCGGCTTCCCTGCCGATGGCGTCGTTTCCACGGTGCCCGCCAGATCGCCGAACGCATCCCAGGTCCGGGAAATCCGCGCGAACGCCCGCTGATGGCCGGGATCGGCGGCAAGCCAGCCGTCGAACGCCTGTCGTTCACGGTCCGACAGGTCGCCCCGGTCGATCCGCGCGAACCAGGCCGCCGCCTGTTCCAGGGCGGCGGCGGAGACGGGGTGTTTCGGATGATCGGACAAACGGTATCCCCTTGGTCTGTCAGGGTTTGAACGGCGGACCATGCGCGGGAGCACATGGTGGCATTAGGTATGACGAATGAAGGGGCGGTAAGAGGAGGGAAAAATCTATTCTTCCGGGTCCAGGCGCGCAGCACAGTGAAGCAACGCCTTGCGCAGATGCTTTTCCACCATGTTGCGGCTGATGCCCAGACGCGCCGCGATTTCGGCCTGATCCAGGCCATCGAAGCGGCGCAGCACGAAAACCTCCCGGCACTTGGGCGGCAGGCCGTCGACGATGCGGCGTAGATTGTCGATATCCTGGCGCGCCGCGACGGCGCGTTCCGCCCCCGGCTGGCCGTCCGGCACGAAATCGGCGGCGACACCGTCGGCCATGATCGCCTGGCGGCGCTGTTCCCGACGCAGGTGGTCGATGGCTAGATTGCCGGCGACGCGGTACAGAAAAGCCCGGGGATTATCGACGGGCGACGGCGTCTTGGCGGTGACCGCACGAACGTAGGTTTCCTGCACAATGTCGGCGGCCATGGCCGGGCAGCGCACGCGGCGGCGCACGAAGACCATCAATTCCTCGTAATGGGTTTCGAAGGCGGTGGTCAGGTTGTGCGCAGTCGTCGTGGTCATGAGATCGGCTGTGTACTCTCGCATGCCCGCCGTTTACCACGGCTTCAGGCCTTGTCCTTGGCCTGAAGATAGCGATATTGATAATTATTCGCAATTAGTGATTTCGCTCCCTCCCGAACCCTCACGTCATCTGCCGCCGGGCGGTCTTCTGCTTCTATTTCAGAGAGAATTGGACCGGTACGACGACTTCCAACTTGTCGCGGGACATGTCGCCGGGAATGGGCGGCAGGGGCTGGGCCCGATTGATCATGGCGATGGTTTCCGTGTCCAGCATGCGGTGACCCGACGACCGCTCGATCCGGTAGGCCAAAAGGCGCCCGTCCCGGTCGATGGAAAAATACAGCAACACGGCCCCTTCGATGCGCCGCAAGCGGGCCGAGCGCGGGTATTCCTTGTGCTTTTCCAGCCAGGCCTGCAACACGGACATGTAATCCGCCGCCGCCCCGGCCTGACCGCCGCCCTGGGAATTGTCGCCGCTGCCGGTTTCCTTGGCGTCCTTGGTCCCCGCCTTGCCCTGGGCCCCGGCGACCGCCGGCGGCGGCGTGCGAACCGGGGCCGGCGCGACCGCCGCCGTCTCCACCGGCTTGGGCGGCGGCGCTGCCTTGGGGCGCACCACCTTGGGCGGCACGGGCAAGGGGTCGCGCGGGCGTTCCTCGACGGCCTTGACCGGCTCGATGGCGACGGCATCGGGGACCACCGGCTCCACGGGCACGGCCTCAACCGGGACCTCGGGCGTCACCGCCTCGACGGTCTCGATGGGCTCGACCGGTTTCGCTTCCTGCGGTTCCGGGGAATCCTGGGCGTCGGAACCGGGCGCACCGCCCGCCGGACCCAATGAAATCTCGATCCCGCCGACACCCGGAAGCTGCGCCCCAGACGGCGCCGGGGTCCACAGCACGACGGCGGCCGCGGCTGCGTGCAGAAACACCGCCCCGGCAATAGCCATATTCCAATGACGAACGCGTATTTCCATCACAGGGCCTTCGGCACGGTCAGCACGTTGACCTTCCGCACACCGGCGGCGCGCAGCAGTTCCATGATCTCGACCAAACGCACCGCCGGTGCACCGCCATCGGCCTTGAGCCGGAAATGCGTCACCCCGGCTTCGACCGGCGCGACCAACGCGGCCTTCAGCCCGGCGTCGTCGACGGTCTTGCCGTCGAAGGCGAGGCGCCCGTCGGTACCAACCAGAATGACGGGACCGGCCTCGTCCGGCTCCGTCTCGCTGGCTGAAACCGGCGGCTCGATATGGAACGGATCAGTCGCCGCCAGATGCCCCGCCAGCATGAAGAAGATCAGCAGCAGAAACACCACGTTGATGAGCGGCAGAATGCGGTCGTCGTCGTTGGTGCCACGCCCGGGGCCGGGCCGAAGAGAGCGCATCACTTGTTCCTCCGGATCAGCGACAGGTTGGCGACCCCGGCGGCGGCCAATGCGTCGACCACCTGGACCACCTCCTGCACGGCGATGCCGTCGTCGGGGCGGACCAGCACGGGACGGTCGGGCTTCTTGGCAAGCGCCGCCACGGCACGGCTCGTAATGCGGTCGAGCGACATGGTCTCACCGGCAAGGCGCAGGCCGTCCGCCCGCACCTCGATCAACAGAGCCTGCTCCAGCGACGCCGACCTTCCCGTCTGCTTTGGCGAGTCCAGGGTAATGGACCGCCAATTGAGGAACGACGACGCCAGCATGAAGAACACCAGCAGGATGAACACCACATCGATCAGCGGCGTCAGCGAGATCAGGTTGCGGCGGCGCCCGTTATTCGGCGGCGCCAGCGACAGGCGTGCGGTAGGCAGAGCCGGCATGGCTTTCTTCCGTCTGAGGGGCGGCCGTCAGGTCCGCCGTGAAGACCTGGGTCACCAGGTTGTCCATTTCATGGGCGGTGCGGTCGATCATCCGTTCCAGCCAGTTGACCACCGCGACCGTCGGGATCGCGACCGCCAGACCGACAGCCGTGGTCAGCAGGGCCTCCCAGATGCCGCCGGACAGGATCGCCGGATTGATCCGGTTGCCCGCCTGTTCCAACTGCTGGAAGGCCTCGATCATACCAAGCACCGTGCCGAACAGGCCCAGCAGCGGCGCCAGGGTGGCGATGACCTCGAGCGGGCGCATGTAGGCGCGCAGCATTTCCAGCATGTCCAAGCCGCACCGCACGACCTCTTCACGGACCTTGCCTTCGTCCAGGTCACGGCGCGCCTTGCCGCGCATGGCCAGCAACACGACCCGCGCCGCCGGATTTGGCGAAGCGCGCAGAAGCTCCGCCGCGCGCGACGCCTTGCCCGTGCGATACAGGGCCAAACCCCGGCGCGCGGTGTCCCGGTCCCACAGGCGGACGCCGCGGAACTGCCACAGCTTAAGACCCAAAATCGCCACGGCGACGACGGACATGGCGATCAGGATGGCGACGACCGGCCCGCCGGCAATCAACCAATCCAGGCCCTGCGCCAACATTCCGGGATCTTCCGCAGCGGCTGCCAGCGGGTCCCCCACCTGTTGGTTCTCCATTCGATTACTCCTCTAAACCCCGGGTGTTGCGCCCCTTGCGGGCACGACAAAGACTGCCCCGCATCCGCTTTGACGCGGGCCGCCTATCTAATAAGACGAACGAAAAATCGGATTCCTTCACGCCATTCTCCAAAAAATCATTTGATGAACGGCTGGGCCGCGCGCGACGACACGGACACAAGCGCAAGACAGTCCGCAGGTTCAGCCTTGGCCACCTTGCAGGACATCACGCCGTTCAGCAGTACGCGCCCGATCGCCGGGCATTGGATGCCGCTGATATCGAATACCTTCAGGCTGGTTTTGCCGGCGCCGATGGGGGCCGCCTCAACGGCGACCCGGCGCTGCACGATCCCGTCCGCATCGAAGGTGACGAGGTCCAGCTTCAGCGACGTGAACGCTGCCGCCGTGCCGTTGGATAGCAGCAAATAGGCCCGGCAGGCGTCGCCGGCAGGCTCCAACTTGTTCAACTCAACCCCGATGCGGCCTTTTTCCGCAGCCGGTGCGGCACCGGCGGAAAGGCAAAGGCCGGCGACAAGCAAGGCGGCGGCAAGGGCAAATGGGGTGCGGTTGTTCATTTTGGACCTCGTATGCTGGCTTCGATAGAGTGCCGCCGCCGGGGCCGATCCCCGGCGGCAACACAGGTGATTGGCTGCTCCATAATGCGATTAACTATTAATATCAAGTCAATACCTCCAATGCACCTCTCTTCTCAACCTTCCGCCTACCAGGCGGCGCGAAGGCCGACAAAGACGGACCGCCCGGTTCCCGGTTCGAACAGGGCGGAACTGTCGGTCGCGGTCGCGGCGACGCTGGAACTGGCGATGTACTTCGTGTTCGCCAGGTTGCGCAGGTCGACGAACATGGACACGTCCTTCGACACCTCGTATCCCGCGCGGAAGCCGAACAGGACATAGGACTTGGTCGCGACGGAATTGGCGTTGTCGACGAAATAGGCCTGCGGCACCCATTCGATGTTAGGCCCGGCATGGAAGCCCATGGGGTGGTGGTAGGTCAGCGCCGCCCGGATGAAGTGCTTAGGCGCCCCGGGCAGGTCGTTGTCGCCCCAGCTCGCGTCGTCATCGAACTTGAAGTCGCTGTAGGTATAGGCCGCGTCGAGCGAAAGGCTGTCCGCCGCATCGCCGCTTTCCAGCAGGTTCCTGGCGAAGGCCCAACCGATCCCTGCTTCGATGCCCTGATGGATGGTCTTGTCGGCGTTGGTGACGGAATAATTGCCGCCGCCCAGGTCGAAGTACTGGAATTCATCCTTCAGATGGGCGCGGTAGACGGCAAGGTCCCAGCTCATATCCCGGACCCGGCCACGGGTGCCGATTTCCAGGGTCGTCGCGGTCTGGGCTTCGGTATCGGCCAAGGTGGTGTTGGTGAAGTTCAGTTCACCGAAAGTCGGCGCTTCGCCGCTCTGCGACAGGTTGCCGAACACCTGCCAATCGGGCGCCGCCTGCCACAGCAACCCGACCTTGGGATTGACGAAGGTGTAATCGTTTTCGCCCGAGGTGTCGGTTGCGTTGTCGAAGCGGTCGTTTCGTTTGCGCGTTGCGTGAAGGAACTGCAGCCCGCCGATCAGCGCCAGCCCCGGCCGCAGGTCGTAGGCGTTTTCCACATAGGCCGCATAATTGACCGAGCGGTCCGAAGACGCGGACAGAAGCCCGCCCTTGTTCCCCGCGTTGTTGGTCGATTGCGTGTTGTCGACCCAGCCGCCGGAAACCGTCAGCCCCGCCGTCAGGCGGTTGCCATGGCCGGCGATTTCCCGTTCGTCGACGATCCGGCCATAGGCGCCGAAGTCGTGATAGGTGTAATCCAGGTACTGGAAGATCGGGTGGATCAGGTGCTTGTTCACGGCATAGCCGCCCAGTTCCAGCGTCGCCGTATCCAACTGCAAGGTCGTCTTATTGGCGACGCGCCAAGATTCGATATTGCGCTGGTAATCGCGGGTCAGATTGGCCGACGCCGCCGTCTTGGGATCGGTCAGGGCGGCGGTCTTGGTCACCGAGCCGGGGATGTCCTGCTGAATGTCGGCGTAACCCATGTAGAAGCGGGTTTCCAAATTGGGATTGATGCGCCAGCCCACATTGCCCGAGGTACGGATGGAATGCCCGCCGCTGTGATCGCGGTAGCCGTCCTGACGCAGCCAGGACGCCGTGGCGAAGGCATCGACAACGCCGTTGTTGCCGCCGCTTGAGACTTGGCCCCGGCGGAACCCGAAGCTGCCCAGGTCGAGACGCCCCTGCGCAAGATCCGCGTCATATCCCGTGGGCGTCACGAAATTGATCGCCCCGCCCAGGGAATTGGCACCAAAGCGCAGGGCGTTGGCACCCTTGTAGACCTCGGTATAACGAAACGCCGTCGGGTCCAGTTCCTGGAAATCCGTGCTGCCGTCGGCGGCGTTGACTGGCACACCGTCCTGGTACAACTGAATGCCACGCATGTGGAAATTCCGCGACAGACCCGAACCGCGGATCGACAGGCGCGAATCCTCGCCCCATTTCGGCTGCACGAACACCCCCGGGGTAAAATCCAAAATGTCCTTGAGCGTGCCCGAGGCGGTGTCCTTCCAAGCCGTGTCGGGCACCAGTTCGACGCCGCCAGGGGTGCGTTCGATCAGGCGGCGGGCATCGTCCGTGCCCGGCACGGTGAGCGACGGCGCGGCGGTCCCGGTGACGGTGACCGGGTTCATTTCGACGGGCGTCGCCGTGCCCTCGGCCGCCGCCGGCATGGCGGCCGCGGTCAGGGCCGTGGCGAAGAGGGCACCGAGCGGGCTATGGATCAGATATCGGTTCATGGTCGTGTTCTCCTTGGCACCCGAGCCGTCCAGTGGCGCGCATTGCACCCCGGCGGTATCGGCCCCGGTGCGGGTCTTCAATGTTTGTGGGCTTGCGGGTTGGCCGTCAGTGTCAGGATGGGGGCTGGTGACGTGAGGTCCCGGCGCGATTGTCCCGGCGTCGGCACCTCGACCCAGGCGCGTGTCCCTTGCACGCAATCCTGGATGACCGGAAAGATCAGCACTCCGCCGTCGGCGGCGTCCGGCAGCTTCATCTGCAGGGCGAACTCATCGAAGTGCTCGTTCGGCAGGGATCCGCCGTCCCACACGATCTCGGAAACCACCTCCGTGACCGTCTTGCCGTGCGGGCCGGCAACCGGTTCCGGCAGCGTTTTCTTGCGGATGTCGATGGTCCAGCCCGCCTTGGGTTGGGGCCGTACGCTCAGGATACCGGACGGAATTTGCACCGTGACCCGGACGGTCGGCGACGTGCCGCAACCGTGGCCGATGCGGAACAGGCCTTTGAAATAGCTGCCTGCGGGTGCTTCGCGGGTATCGAGAACGACATGGGCGGATGCGGGCGCACCCATAAGACCTGAAATGAGAATCGCGCAACCGGCGGCTACGGGGAAACGTCGGGGCATGAATCGCTCCTGTACATGTATTTTTCAAGCATGTTCATTACGGCGACATATCATGTATGTCAATTGCATGTTTAATTGAAATGGATCCGCCGCGCGGGCATTACCAAGGGATGCGGCTGTCACGGAATGCCGTCAGGGCATGAAGACAGCTAAGAACGCCTTGGGCGCGTCGACGCGGGTGGAAATCAGCCGAGGAGGATGGGAGGCGCCCGGGAACCGAGCGGCAGGCGGTCCGCCGACGCCGGCAGGCCGAGGGCGGCCGGCAGAAGGCCGGGGACGCTGCGAACCGCATGGACCGTCACCGGGACAGGCTGTTCAGGAACCGCCAGGGCCTTGCCCGCAACCGTCGCGAAGGG
>DNMS01000202.1:1159-4837 GCA_003488105.1 Rhodospirillaceae bacterium | reverse complement strand
CTTCCTCAAGCTCGACCTGCCCGGCACCAAATACGTGGTCGGCGACGGCCCGCAATTGGACGACTTGAAACGCAAATACCCGGCCGTGCGTTTCGCCGGTGTGAAGGAAGGCGAGGAGTTGGCGAAATATTTCGCCGCCGCCGATGTTTTCGTATTTCCGTCCCGGACCGACACCTTCGGCCTGGTCCTGCTGGAGGCCATGGCGTCCGGCGTGCCGGTCGCGGCCTATCCCGTGCCGGGGCCCTTGGACGTGGTCAACCAGTCGGGGGCCGGAGTGCTGTCCAACGATTTGGCGGCGGCGGTCAAGGCGGCCCTCGCGATTCCCGCCGAAGCCTGCCGCAATCACGCGCTGAAGTATTCCTGGGACGCCAGTTTCGATCAGTTCGAAGGCAATCTGCACGTGTTTCGCTGAGGCCTTTAGAACAGTCTTATAAATCCCTGAAATCACGCGGGATTCTTGGCCTTTCCAAGGCTACGTGGTAAAAGGTCCGACCCTGTCCCAGGAACCTTCGGAAGGACCCGAGGCCCGTGGCGTCCGCCATCGACACCCATTCTCCCGTCCACGCCTCCACGGCAAGCCTGCTCGGCCGGCTGTTCCGCGAAAGCATGCGCAGCTACGCGCGCTGGTTCTTCGCGGCATTGGCCTGCATGGCGCTGATGGCGGCGGCGACGGCGGCCAGCGCCTGGCTGATGGAGCCGGTGGTCAACGACATCTTCGTCAATCGTGACGAATCCATGCTGATGCCCGTGGGCCTGGCCGTATTCGCCGTGTTCATCATCAAGGGCCTGGCCAACTACGGACAGGCGACGCTGATGGCCTATGTGGGACTGCGCATCGTCACCGACAATCAGAACCGCCTGTTCGACAAGCTGTCGCGCATGGACGTGAAATTCTTTCAGGATTCCAACACGGGCGGACTGATCTCGCGCTTTCTGGTCGATATCAACCAGATGCGGGGGGCGGTGTCCAACGCCTGGGTTTCGCTCGGCAAGGACGCCATGACCCTGATCGGTCTGATCGGCGTCACCTTCTACCAGGATTGGCGGTTGGCGCTGATCGCCTTCATCATCTTCCCCGCCGCCCTGCTGCCCATCGTCAAGCTGGGCCGCCGCATGCGCAAGGTGACTGCCAACACGCAGCGTGAAATGGGCCTGTTCACGACCTTGCTGGAACAGACCATCCAGGGCATCCGCGTGGTCAAGGCCTACTCCATGGAAGCTTACGAGCGCGGCCGCGTCAGCGAAATCGTCGAGCGCGTGTTCAATCTGACCATGAAGGCCGAACGCACCCGCGCCCTCTCCAGCCCGATCATGGAAACCCTGGGCGGTGTCGCCGTCGGCATCGTCATCTTCTACGGCGGCTACCGGGTGATCCACGGCAACACGGATGCGGGGTCGTTCTTTTCCTTCATCACGGCGCTGCTGCTGGCGTATGAGCCCATGAAGCGGCTGGCCAATCTGAACGCGGCCCTGCAGCAGGGGCTGGCCGGCGCCGACCGTCTGTTCCAGATGCTCGACATGGAACCGGCGATCCAGGAAGCGCCCAATGCCCGTGACCTGCCGAAACCGGTCAAGGGTGCCGTCGAATTCCGCAATGTCGGTTTCGCCTATACCCAGGACCGGGCGACCCTCAACGATCTGTCCCTGACCGTGCCGGCGGGCAAGACCGTGGCCTTGGTCGGTCCGTCCGGGGCGGGCAAGTCGACGATCCTCAACCTGATCCCCCGGTTCTACGATGTCGCCGAGGGGGCGGTGCTGGTTGACGGCGAGGATGTGCGTGGCCTGACCTTCCAATCCCTGCGCGGCGCCATGGCCCTGGTCAGCCAGGAAGTCACCCTGTTCGACGATACCGTGCGCGCCAACATCGCTTATGGCCGCGCCGGGGCGAGCGAGGACGAGATTATCGAGGCGGCGAAAAATGCCGCCGCCCACGACTTTATCGCGGAATTGCCCGACGGCTATGACACCTTGGTCGGTGAACAGGGGGTCAAGCTTTCCGGTGGCCAGCGTCAGCGCCTGGCGATTGCCCGGGCGATGCTGAAGAACGCGCCGATTCTGCTGCTGGACGAAGCAACCTCGGCCCTTGATACGGAATCCGAACGCCAGGTACAGGCGGCACTCGACACCCTGATGACCGACCGCACGACACTGGTCATTGCCCACCGCCTGTCGACCGTGGTCCGCGCAGATCTGATCTGCGTGATCGTCGACGGCCGGGTCGCCGAACAGGGCAGCCATGCGGAACTGTTGGCGCGGGGCGGTCATTATAAGCACCTCTATGAACTGCAGTTCGCCGGCGAAGCCGGGGACGCCGCCCGCCAGGCGGCGGGACGGTAACCGGCCCGGGCCGGTGATCCCGCCATGCTGAAACGAATCCTGAAAAGCGATGGATTGCGCCGGGCGTTGTGCTGGCTGGGCTCGCTCTATATCCGTCTGGTCCATGCCACGGGCCGCTGGCAGGTCATCGGCGGTGACGCCGCCCGCGCCCATTGGGCCGCAGGCAGGCCCTTCATCCTGTGTTTCTGGCACGGCCGGATTTTGATGATGCCCCATTGCTGGCCCCGCGATAAGGCGATCCATATGCTGATTTCCCAACACCGCGACGGCCAGATCATCGCCCGCACGGTGGGCCATTTCGGTATCAAGACCGTGGCGGGGTCGTCATCAAAAGGCGGTGCTCAGGCGCTGCGGGCCATGGTCAAGGCATTGAAGGCAGGCGACTGTGTCGGTATCACGCCGGACGGTCCACGCGGCCCCCGCATGCGTGCTACCGACGGCGCCGTGGCCCTGGCCCGGTTGTCGGGCGCGCCGATCATCCCGGCGACCTTTGGCGCGGCGCGGGGCAAGGTGCTGCAAAGCTGGGACCGCTTCCTGGTCGCCTGGCCGTTCGGGCGGGGCGTGATCGTCTGGGGTGATCCCATTGAGGTGCCGCGTGACGCCGATGCGGCGCAGCTGGATGCGGCGCGCCTGCGGGTCGAAGGCGCACTCAACGCCATCACCGCCGAGGCCGATCGCCTGACCGGCCGCGCGCCTGTCGAACCGGCCATGGCCGAGGAGATCTCGTGATGCTTGGCCTTTATCGTTTCCTGACGACCCTGGGCGCGCCCGCGATCCATGTCTACCTGGGCCGGCGCATCAAGGCCGGAAAGGAAGACCCCCATCGCTTCAATGAACGGCTGGGCCGGGCGGCCCTGGCGCGCCCCGACGGCCCGTTGATCTGGCTGCATGGTGCCAGCGTCGGCGAGGCGATGTCGCTGCTGACCCTGATTGCGCGCGTGAAGACGGCGGTGCCCGCCGCCAACATCCTGGTCACCACGGGCACGGTGACCTCGGCCCGCATGCTGGCCGACCGCTTGCCCAAGGGGGTGGTTCATCAGTATGTGCCGGTCGACCGCATGGCCTACGTGCGCCGGTTTCTCGATCATTGGCGGCCGGATCTGACCCTTTGGGCGGAATCGGAATTTTGGCCCAACCTGATTTCGGAAACGGCGGTGCGGGGTAATCCCCTGATCCTCGTCAACGGGCGCATTTCGCCGCGTTCGTTCAAGGGCTGGTCCCGCGCCCCCAAATTCATCGCCGGTCTGCTCGGCGGCTTCGCGCTTTGCCTTGGCCAGACGGAAGGCGATGCCGAACGTCTGCGGGCCCTGGGTGCGGCGGGGGCGCGCAGCGTGGGCAACC
>DNMS01000202.1:0-906 GCA_003488105.1 Rhodospirillaceae bacterium | reverse complement strand
TGGGCAACCTGAAGTTCGCGGCCGACCCTCTTCCCGCCGACACCGCGCGGCTGTCGGACCTGCGCGCCGCCACGGCGGGCCGCCCCCTGTGGCTCGCGGCCAGCACCTGGGCCGGGGAAGAAGACATCGCCTGGGGCGTCCATCAGGACCAGGCAGCCGCCCATCCGGGGCTGCTGACCATCATCGTGCCGCGCCACCCGAACCGGGGGCCGGAAATCGCGGCCCAGCTTGCCGCACAAGGGGCCAGGATTAAACGGCGCGGGGCCGGGGACATGCCCGATGCAAGGACCGAGGTTTACATCGCCGATACCATGGGTGAACTGGGCCTGTTCTTCACCCTGGCCCCCGTCGTGTTCATGGGCAAGTCGTTGTCGGCCGAGGGCGGACAGAATTTGTTGGAGCCGGCACGCCTTGGCTGCGCCGTGCTGCACGGCCCGCGCATGACCAACTTCGCCGACATGGGGGCCCGCATGGCCACCGTCGGGGCCTCCCTGCCCGTCGCCGACGGGGCGGCCTTGAGTAGAGCCGTCGGCCGGCTTCTTGACGACGCAGGGGAGGCTGACGCCTTCGCCGACCGCGCCCGCACCTTCGCCCAGGCGGAATCCGGGGTCATCGACCGACTGATGGCGGAACTTTCCCCTTATCTGCAACGCCTGGACGGTGGGAAGAAGACAGCATGAAGGCCCCCGCGTTCTGGTACGACGTGGCGCCGTCGGCCCTGGGGGCGGTGCTGTCGCCGTTCGGTCTGATCTACGGCGCCGCGACGGCATTGCGCCAGCGCAAGAAGGCGGTCGATGTCGGCGTGCCCGTGGTCTGCGTTGGTAATCTGACGGCCGGTGGGGCGGGAAAGACGCCGGTGGTGATCGACATCGCGCGCCGCTTGGCGAATGCCGGGCAGCAGCCCCA
>DNMS01000375.1:14427-14630 GCA_003488105.1 Rhodospirillaceae bacterium | reverse complement strand
CTGACCAACCTGCGCCCGCAGGACATGCTGCCGGCGCTGTCCGCCGGCGACATCGACGCCTACAACACCTGGGAGCCGCACGTCAGCAACGGCGTCAAGGCGATGGGGGCGAAGGTCGTCGAACTGGACACCAAGGGCATCTATGCGGAAACCTTCAACATCGTCGTGATGAAATCCTATCTGAAGGACAATCCCGAGCTGAT
>DNMS01000375.1:7150-14283 GCA_003488105.1 Rhodospirillaceae bacterium | reverse complement strand
TGAAGGACAATCCCGAGCTGATTTCCGCCTTCCTCAAGGCGTTGATCGAGGCCGAGGCCTGGATGAAGGCGAACCCGGAAGAAGCCATCGCCACGGTCGCCAAGGTCGCGGGCATGAAGGCCGACGCCCTGGCCGCCATCTGGAAGGACTATGTCTACAACGTCGTCCTCGATCAGAAGCAGGTGGACGTGCTGACGGCCCACGCCGCCTGGCGGCTTGAATCCGGCAATCACCCGCCGGGGGCGACCATGCCCGATTTCTCCACGGTCATCGTGCCCGGCCCGCTGAAGGCCGTCGCCCCCGACCGCGTGACGATCCCCTAAGATGTCGGGCCCCATCGAACAGGCCGCCGGCGCGGAACGCCCGGCAGCGAAACGGGCCGCCGGGTTCTGGCAGGGCGAGGCGGTCAATCGTCTCGCCCTCGCCGCCTCGCTGCCGCTGTTTTTCGGGTTGTGGGAAATCGTGTCGCGCTCCGGCGTCGTCAACGTGATCCTGTTTCCGCCGCCGTCGACGGTGCTGGGCGCCCTGCTGGATTGGCTCGAAAGCGGCCAGCTTCTGATCGATTTCGGGATGAGCGCGTCGCGCGTCGTCGTCGGCTTTTCCGTCGGCGCCGTCTTGGGCGCCCTGGTCGGGATCATGACCGGGCGCTACCGCCTGCTTTCCAGCCTGCTCAGCCCCGTGTTCCAGTTGCTGCGCCCGATCCCGCCGATCGCCTTCGTGCCCATCGTGATCCTGTGGTTCGGGCTGGGCGAAACCGGCAAGTACTTCCTGGTCGTCTGGGGGGTGTTCTTCACCGTGTGGATCGCCGCCCACCTGGGCGTGCAGCGGGTCGACGAGAAACTGATCCGCGCGGCCCGCGTGCTCGGCACGCCGGAAAAGCGCATGCTCCGTGAAATCCTGCTGCCGGGGGCGCTGCCCTACATCTTCGTCGGGCTCCGCACCTCGGTCAGCATCTCCTTCTACACCCTGGTCGCCGCAGAACTGGCCGGGACCTTCGCGGGCCTGGCCTACCGCATCGACATCGCCCAGCAGAACCTGCAGATGGGCCAGATGATGGGTGGGCTGGTCATGCTCGGCGTGATCTCGGCGGCGGCCGACAAGCTGTTCGCCGTATTCGCGGAAAAGGCCGTCTGGTGGTCATGATGAAAGACACGGCACACAACACGCCGGCCCTGGCCGGGGAAACCCCGGCGCGGGGCGCGGGCATCTCCGTCGACAACGTCTCGATCCTGTTTGGTGCGGGCGAGAACGCGTTCCTCGCCGTAGACCGGGTCAGCACGGAGATCGCCGTCGGCGAATTCGTCTGCATCGTCGGCCCTTCGGGATGCGGGAAATCGACCCTGCTGAATGCCATCGCCGGTTTGGAACATGCGACCAGCGGCGCGGTCCGGGTCGATGGCGCGGTGGTCACCGGCCCGGCGGCCCAGCGCGGCATGGTGTTCCAGCAGCCGGCGCTGTTTCCCTGGAAGTCGGTGCGGGAAAACGTCGCCTACGGGCCGCGCATGGCTGGGCTGTCCAACGACGAAGCGCGGCAGGTCGCGGACGATCTGTTGGAGATGGTCGGCCTCGCCGCGTTCGGTGACAAGCGCCCGCAGACTTTGTCTGGCGGCATGCAGCAGCGCGTGGCCATCGCCCGCGCCCTGGCCAACACGCCGAGCATCCTGCTGATGGACGAACCGTTCGGCGCGCTGGACGCGCAGACCCGGGCGATGATGCAGGAAAACCTGCTGCAGATCTGGCATCAGGTCGGGATCACGGTGGTCTTCGTTACCCACGACATCGACGAGGCGATCTTCCTGGCCGACCGCATCCTGGTCATGAGTGCGGGGCCGGGGCGGTTCGTTCAGGAAATCACGGTCGATATCGAGCGCCCGCGCCTGCCGGAAATCGCCATTGATCCGCGCTTCGTCGACATCAAGCGCCGGTCCCTGGAAATCATCCGCCGGGAAAGCACCCGCGCATTCGAGCAGCAATTGAAAGCGGTGCTGTAGGGGGCCTGTTCCTGCTCTTAATACTCCCGCCCTGGCCGGGGCCGGTAGGTGGGTAGAGACAGGCCCCGGGCGATGCCCAGGGCGCGCAGCGCGAATCCGGCCGTGAAGGCGATAACGACGGCGGCCTCGCGTGGCACGTCGAGGCCCGCCAGCACGACATAGACCGTGGCGGCTAGCGCCGCGCAGGTGGCGTAGACCTCTTTACGCAGGATCAGGGGTGTTTCCTGGCAAACCACGTCGCGGATCAGGCCGCCGAAGGTCGCCGTCATCATGCCCATGATGATGGCAATCAGCGGGCTGACCCCGGTCTGAAGCGCCAGTTCGGCCCCCATGACGCCATATAGCGCGATGCCCAAGCCGTCGGCCCAGAGCAGCAGGGCATGGCGGCGCTGGATCACATGGGCCGTGAAGAACAGCAACGCGGCGACGGCAAGGCAGATGATGATCGGCTTGGGATCGGCGATCCAGAACACGGCGCGGTCCAGCAGCAGGTCGCGCAGGGTGCCGCCGCCGACACCCGTCAGGCAGGCCATCAGGCCGAAGCCGACAAGGTCCATCTCCTTGCGGCTGGCGACCAGGGCGCCGGACGCTGCGAACACGCAGACGCCGAGCAGATCGAGAAGGGAGAGGACGGATTGCATGCCTCGACTGTCGCGGAATCCGCCGGGTCCGGCAAGGGGGCGGCTGGAAAATACGGCGCTCTGACGGGATCAAAATTCAAAATATTTTTAATTTATTTCTAATCAAAAATGAAAATAAAAATATCCTGTATATTGAAATTGAATTCTATAATTACCATATAAATAAAACGGATATATTTCCGTTTACACAAGGAAATCATAAAATGTCCTTCAAGGATTTTTCAACGGGTCAGAAACCGGCCAAATCAACCGATTCCGCGACAAAGCCGACCGCTCCGGCCAAGCCCGACGCGACGCCCGCTGCCGGAACCGCGCCGGCCAAGTGACATCGCCGCATGGGCGGCGGGCGGGAGGATGCGCCCGCCGCCGTTTTTCCGTGCATTTCCCATACCCGAGCCTGCCCACCCGTCAGGAGAGCGATGATGCCCCCCGGTTGTCAGGTCGGACGCATGGCGGACATCACGCCAATTTTTGAGGAACCGTCATGAAGAACGTGGACAAAAAAAAGCCGAGGGAGGACGAATTCCTTTCCGAAACCGAGGAAATGGCGGTTCATGGCATCACGAAAATAACCGTCGAGTACTACTGCATCGGAACCTACCGCTACACCAATCTGGAAGGGGCCATCGCCCAGGCACAACGCGCGGCGCGCGAAGTCTAGGCGGGATCGGTCACGAATGAGCCTGAGTTTTCCCAACGTCAGCCGCAGTTTCGAGGCCAAGCGTAACCGGGTGCGGTTCTGGGGGTACGACAGTGCCCTGGAGATCACCTTTTTCATGGAGGGCGGTCTGCTTGCCAAGCTCTGCCCCGATTGCGGGGAAGGCGAGGTTGGTGTTCTCAAGGCATTTGATGCCATGATCGAGCGCATTCATGACGCCGCGCGAAAGGCATATAAAGGAAACCGCGAACGGTCCGACATTTTTGTCCTGACGGAGGCGCAGTTTTGAGTTGGTGCAACATTTTTCCAGAAATGGGATCACAAGGTTCGGCGGGAGATGACGGACGATGATCGATCCTCTGCTGTTCACGTCTCCCCGCCTGTTCACCTTTGAGCATGACCGCCATCTGACCAACGCGAGCGGCTTTTTCTTCGCCCGCGACGATCGGCTGTTCCTGGTGACCAGCCGACACGTGGTGCACGACGAACCCAGCGAGCATTTTCCCAACCGCATCGAAATCGAAATTCACACCAACGCAGGCAACCTGGCGGAATCCACGGGCCTGTCGATGCTGTTGTATCAGGACGGCAAAAGCATCTGGCGTGACGGCGCCGACGGCAAGGGGATTGTCGACATCGCGGTGATTGAGGTCGACCGTGCGGCGCTGCCGGAGACGTCGGTCATTCAGGCCTTCACGCCGGACCATCTGGTTGGCTCGGACGAGCATGTGGAAATCGGCAGTTCCCTTCTGGTGGTGGGCTTCCCGCTCGGTTTCCATGATACACTGCACCACCTGCCCGTGGTTCGCCAGGCGGTCGTCGCCTCGTCCTTCGGCCTGCGTTTTCAGGGCGAGGGCTATTTTCTGACCGACGCCCGCACCCATCGCGGGACCAGTGGTGCGCCGGTGGTCATGCGGGTTGGCGATGGCGACCTGGGTGTGTTGCCCTGGAAATTGCTGGGCGTTCATTCGGCCCGGCTCGACATCGGCACGCGCGACCTCAAGCTGGATGAGGCCCTGGGCCTCAACTGCGCTTGGTACGCGGATATCCTGATGACCTTGACGGGACCGGCAGTCTAGCCGGTTTCATTGAACCCGCCGGTTTCAAAACCGGCCGACAACGAAAGTGACCCTAAAATGTTCCCCGTTATGTCCGCCATGCGGCCTTGTGCCCTGGCCTTGATTGTTCTTGCGGCCTGCTTTGCCGCCCCTGCGCCATTATCCGCCCAGACGGTTGCCGCTCCTCTCCCGGCGAACGCCCATGGCGACGGCATGGGCCGGGGTTGGGAATGCGACGAGGGCTTCCGCAAGATTGACGGCGCCTGCGCCGCCGTATCGGTGCCGGAAAATGCCTTCATGACGAACGTGTCCTATGGCCGGGGCTGGGAATGCCTGCGCGGCTATATGGAAAAGGGCGAAACCTGCGTCGCGGTCGTGATTCCACCTCACGCCTTCCTCAGCGCCTACGGCGACACCTGGGAGTGCGCGCGGACCTTCCGCCGAGACGGCGAGGGCTGCGTCGAGATCAAGGTGCCAAAGAATGGCTATCTGACCAACGTCAGCCATGGCGCCGGGTGGGAATGTGAGCGGGGATACCGCGAGTCCGATGGCGTCTGCGTCGCCGTCAAGGTTCCGGACAACGCCTATTTCGTCGATTCATCCTACGGTGAAGGCTGGAAGTGCGAGCGTGGATACCGCCTTGAGAACGGCGCCTGCGCCAAGGTCCAAATACCGCAAAACGCGCACCTCGACCGCACCGGCAACGACTGGGAATGCAATCCGCCGTTGATGCGGCAGATGAATATCTGTGTGCGGCCCTAAAAGGACACCACGCCGTTCAGTTTTCCGCCGGGCATTCCTTCGCTCGATAGGCAATGACCAGATGGTCGCGGCGCAACTGGTTTTCGTCGAGCATGCTTTTCGTGCCGTCGTCGTTGTCGACCGCGAAGATCGCCGGCAGGAACAGAACGCCCGCAATGTACCCGGCAAACTGGTTCTTGCCGCGATTGGCCTGGATCTTCTCTTCAAGATAGGAGTCGTGCTGCGCAAGGTTTTCGATCTCGAGATTGATCTGCTTGCAACTCATCTGTTTGATGGTTTGCGGCACGGCCACCATGGCTTTCGCGATGGCGGCTTCGTCGTTGCCCAGTTCCGGGGGCAGGGCGGGCGCATTGCGGGCGCAGCCCCCGACGGCGATCGCCAGGGCGACCAGACAGACGCTAATTGACGAACTTGATCGCACGGCCTTTTCCATCCAAGGACCCCCAGCTGAACAGGCCGACCCCCACGGTTCCGTAGCGAACCAGGATCACGGCGTCTGCATTAAGTTTTGCGGCTTCTTCCTTGAGCTTCTCAGCGACCAGCTCCTTGGTCGGGTCGGCGTGGAAGATCGTTGTCTTGTTCACCGTTACTTCAAGGTCCGCGAGGGTTTCATACCTGCGGTCGGTGATATCCTTTTCCGTGAAGATGATGTCGGCCGCCGATTTGGGCGTTTCCGCCGGCGCGGCGGCGGGGGCGGCGACCGGTGCGGAGGCCGTCTCCATATCCGTGCCCTTGGTCTTGAGCTCGACGTTCGCGGACGACCAGGTGTTGCACCCGGCCAGAACCATGCCGCAAAAGGCAATCAGGGCCAATCGTCCGGCGCGATGATATGTCATGGTTGTTTCCTTCCATTCCGGTGCGTGCCGCGCGGCGCAATTCCCGCACGCGCGGACGAAGATCAGATTGCCTCCAGGATTTTCAAACGCTGAGAGTCGAACTCTTCCTGGGTAATCAGTCCGTCCCGGAGGAGTTGCTCCAGTTTCTGCAGGCGTCCGTTAACGTCCTCTTTCGGGGCGACTTCCTTCTTCACCTTGATTAAGGCGGCGCTACAGTTCTTTTGCACCATCGTCTTCTCAATGGCTTCTTCTTCGCCCAGGAGGCGGGAATACTCGGCCGCTTGGGGGCCGTCGCCGCCTTCGAGGAAGAACAACGTCGGCCAGAACAGGATAAGGCCGACACCCATCTGGACGGCATCGTTGTCCGACGTGCTCTTCAACTGCTTGTAGAGTTCGACCTTGCGCGACGACACCCGCTCAAGCTCTCCGCTCAACTGGGTGCAACCAAGCGGTGCAAACTGCGTCGGCGAGACATAGGCACGCTGCATGTCGTCGGGCGACGAGGCGCAGCCAGCAACAAACAGGAGGCCAATCGCCCCCAGCACGGACTTCCGTTTCATGATGTTCCCCTCAATGATCCCCTGATCACGATTTTATGTAATATGTCGCAATCAACTTTGACTATAAATTCTACCGTTTCATAGACAAGCCAAAACGACGGGTTGGCGCAGTTATTTTTTCGCGGCCCGGTTGAAGGTGTTTAAAATCGTTGGATGACGGAATTGTGCGTGAGGCGGCCGGCCTTATTCCGCCGCCTCGGCCCCGGTCTTCAATCCCCAGGCGAGGGCGCCCCGGCGTTCCAGATTCTCATTGAAAGCCTCTGGAAATTCCGGTGGGACGGAGCCGGTCACCGCGTCCGTCGCCAGCAAGGCATCGACCCAGGCCGTGACCAGGGGGAATTCGTCGAGAAGCCCGGTCTTGAGGTGCTCCTCGCACAGCATGAAACGCTGGAAGAACGGCGCGTAGGCGGCGTCGACCAGGCACATGTCGGGGCCGTTGAAGTAGGGGCCGTCGTTGCCCCGTTCCTTGGCGATGGCGGTTTCCAGGCGGCTGACGCGCTGGCGCGCCGTTTCCTGCGCCCCGGCCAGGGCGTCCTTGGAATCGCAATAGGACAGGTTGTTCAGGCCCGGGCCCCAGGCGAAGGTCTGAAGGAAATCGGTCCAGGCCCGGTTCTTGGCGCGTTTGAT
>DNMS01000375.1:0-7024 GCA_003488105.1 Rhodospirillaceae bacterium | reverse complement strand
CCAGGCCCGGTTCTTGGCCCGCTTGATGGGATCTGCCGGGTGCAGACGGGGTTCGAATACCTCGTCCAGGTATTCGGCGATGGCGTTGGATTCGAACAGCACCTCACCGTCGACCTTCAGCACCGGCACCTTGCCGTGGGGGGAAAGTTCCAGGAACCAGTCCGGCTTGTCCCGCAGGTTCACATAAGTGACGTCGAAATCCACGCCCTTGGCGCGCAGCATGATGACGGCCCGCTGCACCCAAGGGCAGGTGACGGCGCTGATCAGGTGGAATGTCTCCGGCATGGCGTCGTCTCCCAGCCCTGGTTGCGGTGGTTGGTCGGCTATTCTCAATCGGTCTCGGGCGGCAGGCAGCACACGGCCTCGTAGGGATAGCGTTCCTTCAGCGTGCCGAAGTGCTCGAACACGTCCTGGGTCACGGCGTAGGCTTCCTTGGTGATCTCGACATGAGGCGTCCAGCAGCCGAGTTTCTGATAGGTCGCGATGCAGTCGGCCAGAACGTCCTCGTCGATGTCTGGGAAGTAGGAGCTTTCCGCCTTGGCGATCTCGATGGCCGGGGTCTCGTTCATGTAGACACGGGTTTTCTTGTAAGCGCGCATGAAGGCCTTGGCCATGTCCGTCGTCAGCCATTCCGGCGTCGCACACAGGCTGGAGAATCCGTTGGGGCCGATCTGCGGACCGACCTGGGCGACGACATGGCCGATGCCGTCCTTTTCCAACTGCTGCGGGAACGGACCCTGCTGCTGCACATAGTCGCCGAGGCCGTCGCGGAAGGCCTTATCGATGTCGGCGGCGCCACCCGGGGTGATCAGGTTGATTTTTGAGAAATCGATGCCCGCCTTGTGACAGGCGTACATGAACATGGCGCGCGGCTGCCCGCCGCCGAAACAGACAAGGTCGGCCCCTTCGAGCTTTTTCCAGGTGAAATCGGGATCAGGCGCGCGCCCGGTGACGAAGAAGCCGTCCATTTCGTTGATCTGAGCGAAATGCTTGACCTTGGGCGTCTCGCCCTTACCGAGCGTGGTGAAACCCTGGGACAGCGCCGATTGCACCACATCGGCCGAACCGTCGAGCAGGGCGTCGATTGCCGACTTGCCCGGCGGTGACACGGACCAGTTCGGCTCAAGACCTTCGGCCTTGAGGAAGCCGCCCGACATGGTGGAAATGAGCGGCGAATAGAACGCCGAAAACAGGGTGAATTGGATATTGATTTTGGCCATTGTCTCCCCCTTTAGGGACTGGAATTCGGATGATTGATCTCGTTGGCCCAGCAGCCTAACGGTTCACGCCCGGAGGTCAAGGATGGGGGGTGGAGGCCGGCGTTCAGGCGGAAACGGCGCGCAGCGGCGGCTGGTCATCGCCGTCCGGATTCAGCGGAAACCGCGCCGTGACCAACGTGCCTTCGCCCGGTGTGCTGTCGATGATCAGCGTGCCGCCATGGGCCTCGGTCAGGGATTTGACGATGGACAGGCCCAGCCCGGTGCCGGTCTGTGACAGATGCGGGTTGGAATGGCTGCGAGTGAAAGGTTCGGTGACCGTCCCAAGCGCATTTTCAGGAATGCCGACACCCGTGTCCTTGACCATGAACGACAGGGCGTTGCCGGTCTGCATCACGCTGACGGTCACGCGGCCGTTGGGATTCGTGAACTTGATGGCGTTGGACAAGAGATTGAGTGCGATCTGCACCACCGCGCGGCGGTCGGCGGTCAGCGTCGGGATGTCCTGCGCGATGTTGACCTCGACGGTGATGGCCTTGTCTTCGGCCATGGTGGCAAAGGTTCCCACGCAGTCCTCGATCACGACGCGCAGATTGACCGGCTCCATGATCAACAACCGTTTGCCCGCTTCGATGGTCGAGATATCGAGCACGTCGTTGACCAGCGCCAGCATCAGTTCACCGGAATCGCGGATGTTGTCGGCATAACCCTTGTATCGCTTATCGCCGAGCGGTCCGAAAATTTCGTTGCCGAGAAGCTGGCTGAACCCCAGGATCGCGTTGAGTGGGGTGCGGAATTCGTGGCTCATGGTCGCCAGGAACTGGGACTTGGCCCGGTTGGCCTCGATGGCGCTTTCCGTTGCCTCGCGCAGTGATTGTTCGGCGGCCTTGCGTGCCGAGATGTCCTGGATGAACGAGACATAGTTAAGAACTTCGCCGTCGTCACCGCGGATGATTGACGACGACACGCTGCCCCAGACCACGTGGCCGTCCTTGTGCATGTAGCGTTTTTCCATGCTGATGACCTCGACCTCGTCGTCGGCGAGGCGCCGGCGCAGTTCCAGGCTGCGCAACAGGTCGTCGGGGTGGGTCAGGGCCTCGTAGGGATTGTCGAGCAGGTCGGCCTGCGAATATCCGACAAGGTTACAGAAGGCGTCGTTGACGCGTTCGCGGGTCGATCCGTCGGCCGCGTGCAGGACCATGCCCACGGCGGCGTTGTCGAACACGCTGCGCAACACCGCATCCTTGCGGCGAAGCTCCTCGCCCTCACGCAATTCCCGGGGCAGCCAGTGGCGGATCAAAAGCACCAAGACCAGCACCCCGGCGGCGATATTCACGCCCTTGGGGAACAGCAATAACGATGGATCGCCAAGGATTTCGGCCCAGCTTGCCGGCAGCAGGCCCAATCGCGAATTGTGGAAGGTGCCGAAATAGACGTTTTCAAGCACCGTGCGGAAGGCATCGATCGACAAGATGACCAACAACACCGCAATGCCGCCGCCCGCCAATTTGGACTGACGCAGCTTGACCACGTAAAGAATGAGGATGACCAGCCATAAAGCGGTCACCACCCAATAGGAAATTGGTGCGAAATACTCCAGCATCAGGTGGTCCGGCTTGATTCTCCCCTAGACGAAGACTCCCACATTTGTCGGTTGGGTTGCAACCTTTGCGGCTGACTCGCGGATTTCAGAGATGATTGCGGGATCATGCGTGGACCGCGCGGTCGGCCGGAAAGCGGACGGTCACGGTCGTACCCTCGCCCGGCGCGCTGATCAGGGTCAGGCTGCCGCCGTGCAGTTCGACCAGTTGTTTGGAGACGGACAGGCCCAAGCCAGTGCCGATATGGCTGCGGTCCGACGATGTGCCGGCCTGCCCGAACGGTTCCAGAACCAGGGGGATGTCCTCGGCCGCGATGCCGATGCCCGTATCGGTGAAACCGACGGCGATCCGACCGTCATCCTCGATACCTGCGGCGACATCGACCCGTCCGCCCGGAACATTAAATTTCACGGCGTTCGACAGCAGGTTCAGGACCACCTGCATGACATAGCGGGTATCAGCGAACAGCCTCGGGATCCCGGCTTCGCAGGCGCAGGTCAGGGTCAAGGCTTTGGCTTCGGCCTCGGTCTTGAGCATGTGGCAGGCCTGTTCGAGGGTCTCCTGCAGGTCGATTTCGCCCTCGTTCAGGGTGATCTGACCGGCTTCGATCTTGGACAGGTCCAACAGATCGTTGATGAGTTGCAGCAGGTGTTCGGCCGAGCGCTGGATATCGCGGGCATATTCCAGATGCTTGTCCGCAGAAATCCCAAAATCCTTGCCCAACGACATGACTTGCGAAAACCCGATGATCGAATTCAGCGGCGTGCGCAATTCGTGGCTCATGTTGGCGAGGAATTCCGACTTTGCCCGGTTGGCCTGTTCGGCGTCCATTAGGGCATCGTTGATGCGCCGTTCCGTCGCCTTCTGTTCCGTGATGTCCGTGGAAAAGGTGCCGATGCCGACGATTGTGCCGTCTTCGCCGATGACCGGAAACTTGGTGCAGAGGTGGACATGGTCGCCGTCCTCATGGGGGATGACATGTTCTTCGCTCACCTCCTGCCGCGTTTCCACGGCCCGGCATTCCTGGTCCCGGAATATCCGGGCCAGATCTTTCGGGAACACGTTGCTGGCATCCAGACCCTCGGCCTTGGCAGGGTCTAGGCCAAACTGGGTCGTGTATTGTTTGTTCATCAGAAGATAGCGTCCGTCCGCATGCTTGAGCGCGACCAGCGCCGGGGCATGATCGATGAAGGCGCGCAAGGTGCCTTCGCTGCGGCGGTAGGCTTCTTCGGTCGCCTGTTGTTTTTTGAGGATCCAGCCGATGATCCCGGCCGGCACGAACATGGCGACGGCGGCGAAGACGGTGGCCGTCAGGACATGTTCCCAGCGATCGATGCGTTCCGGATGCGGCGATCCATGGGCGAGCGTCTCGGCGGCATCACCCGCAACCGTAAACTCCCATAGGAATGCGAGCCCGAACACGGCGGCCAGGGTTGCTCCGTACAACGCGAACAGTTGGCGGTTGTTCAACAGCGCCATCCTTCAAGAGCGCCCGCGTTCTTCTGCGCGGGTCGGCGGCCCGTTCCGGGCCAGTTATTAATCGCATATACCGGGATCCGGCTTGGGTCCAGCATATCCGCATGTTCGGGGGGTTACCCGCGATTTTCTTCCCCCAAGGCAAGGCCCGCGACAAAGGCTTCGGCGGCGGTCAGGCCGGCCCGGTCAATGCCGGTGGCGAAACCGGCGCGGTCCAGGTAATCGACCACGCGTCCCGTCGCCACGTTTCCCTTGGCCCCGGGCGCATAGGGACAGCCGCCCAGCCCGCCGACGGAGGAATCGAAGGTCCTGAGCCCCTTGTCCAGGCTGACCGCGATATTGTCGAGCGCGCGGCCGCCGGTGTCGTGGAAATGCCCGGCAAGATCGGCGGCATCGGCGATATTCAGCACCGCGTCCAGCATGGCGGCGACGGCCTCGGGGGCGGCCTTGCCAATGCTGTCGCCGAGGGAGACCTCATAACAGCCGAGGGCGAACAACGCCTCGGTCACGCGGGCGGCGGCTTCCGGTGTCACCGCGCCGGAATAGGGGCAGTCGGTGACGCAGGAGACATACCCCCGCACGGGGATGCCGTCGGCCTTGGCCGCGCCGACCACGGGGCGGAAGCGTTCCAGGCTTTCGTCGATGGAACAGTTGATGTTTTTCTGGCTGAAGGCTTCGGACGCGGCGGCGAACACGGCAACCTCGTCGACCCGCGCGGCCCGGGCACCCTCATAACCCCGCATGTTGGGCGTCAGGGCGGCATAGGTCACGCCGGGTTTGCGGGTGATCGCGGCCATGACCTCGGCGGCGTCGGCCAACTGGGGCACCCATTTGGGGGACACGAAACTGGTCGCCTCGATCTTCTTGAACCCGGCCTCGGCCAACAGGTCGATCAGCCGCACCTTGTCGGCGGCGGGGATCAGGCGCTTCTCGTTCTGCAGGCCGTCGCGCGGCCCGACTTCGTAGATGGTGACGGTATCGGCCATGGTGCTCAATCCCTCGGGCCTACATCCGGAAGATGCCGAACCCGCCCGGCGGCGTCGGGCGGTTGAGGGCGATTTTCAGGGAATGGGCCAGCACCCGGCGGGTTTCCGCCGGGGTTATGATGCCGTCGTCCCATAGCCGCGCGGTGGCGTAGAGGGGGTCGGCCTGTTCGTTGAACTGGGCGATGATGGGGGCCTTGAATTCTTTTTCGTCCTCCGCCGACCAGTCGCCGCCGTCGCGCTCAATCCCGTCGCGCTTGACCGTCGCCAGCACGCCCGCCGCCTGTTCGCCGCCCATCACGGCGATCTTGGAGTTCGGCCAGGTCCACAGGAAGCGGGGCGAATAGGCCCGCCCGCACATGCCGTAGTTGCCGCCGCCGTAGGATGCGCCGATGAACAGCGTCACCTTGGGCACCCGCGCCGTGGCCACGGCGGTGACCATCTTGGCGCCGTCCTTGGTGATGCCCTCGGCCTCGAACTGGCGGCCGACGATGAAGCCGGAAATATTTTGCAGGAACACCAGGGGAATGCCCCGCTGGTCGCAGAGTTCGATGAAATGGGTCGCCTTCAGGGCCGAGGCGGAAAACAGAATGCCGTTGTTGGCGACGATGCCCACGGGCACGCCGTCGATATGGGCGAAGGCGCAGACCACGGTTTCGCCGTACAGGCGTTTGAACTCGTCGAACCGCGAGCCGTCGACGATCCGCGCGATGACCTCGCGCACGTTGTAGGGCAGGCGCGGGTCGGCCGGGATGATGCCGTTGATGTCCTCGGGATCGTAGGCGGGGTCTTCCGGCGCCGCCAGGGTCACGCCGTTCATCGCGGGCGCGCGGTTCAGGTGCGACACGGCGGCGCGGGCGATCTCCAACGCATGGCCGTCGTTTTTGGCGTAATGGTCGGCCACGCCCGACTTGCGGCAATGGACGTCGGCGCCGCCCAGATCTTCCGCCGTCACTTCCTCGCCCGTGGCGGCCTTCACCAGTGGGGGGCCGCCCAGAAAGATCGTGCCCTGGCCCTTGACGATGACGCTTTCGTCGCACATGGCGGGAACGTAAGCGCCGCCCGCCGTGCACGACCCCATGACCACGGCGATCTGCGGGATGTTGGCCGCCGACATGTTGGCCTGGTTGAAGAAGATGCGCCCGAAATGGTCGCGGTCGGGAAATACCTGATCCTGATTGGGCAGGTTGGCGCCGCCGGAATCCACCAGATAGACGCAGGGCAGGCCGTTCTCCATGGCGATTTCCTGGGCCCGCAGGTGCTTCTTCACGGTCATGGGGTAGTACGTTCCGCCCTTCACCGTGGCGTCGTTGCACACGATCATGCAATCCGTGCCCGACACGCGGCCGACCCCGGCGATCATGCCGGCCCCCGGCACGCCGCCGCCATACATCTCCCAGGCCGCAAGCTGGCCGACCTCGAGGAATGGGGAGCCCGGGTCGAGCAAGCCCTTCACCCGGTCGCGGGGCAGCAGCTTGCCGCGCGAAAGGTGGCGGTCGCGGGCCTGATCGCTGCCGCCTTTTTCCACAGTGGCGCGGGTCTCCGCCAGCGCGCGGACCAGACCGTCCATGCGTTCCTTGTTCTTCTTGAACGCCGGGGTGTTGGTGGCGACCTGGGATTCGAACTTGGGCATCACGCCGTCTCCTGGAACAGTTCGCGGCCGATCAGCATGCGCCGGATTTCCGACGTGCCGGCGCCGATTTCATACAGCTTGGCATCGCGCAGCAGCCGCCCCGTGGGGCTTTCG
>DNMS01000396.1:3379-3505 GCA_003488105.1 Rhodospirillaceae bacterium | reverse complement strand
TCGGTTATTCCATGCTGAATCCTTCGACCGCCAAGGGCGTGTTCGAATGGTTCCCTGCCCATCGCCGGGGGGCGGCCATGGGCATCAAGCAGGTCGGGGTGCCCATCGGCGGGCTCGTTGGGGCGG
>DNMS01000396.1:1399-3116 GCA_003488105.1 Rhodospirillaceae bacterium | reverse complement strand
GCGGGCTCGTTGGGGCGGCCTGCGGCTTTCTCGCCGCGACGATGGATTGGCAGGTTTTGATGCTGGGCGTGGCCGGGATCATCACCGCGAACGGCCTGGCCTGTCTGACCCTGGTGCCCGTATCGACCCAGGGCGGGGGGGCGCGCAAGAACATCGCCGCCGTGGTCAAGGACGGGCGGGTCAACGCCTTCGCCATCGGCGGCGGCGTCATCAACATGGGGCAAACTAATTTCTTTGGCTTTCTGACCCTGTTCCTGGCCGAGGCCGCGCGCATGGGGCAGCAGACCGTGTCCACGGCCATGGCCGTCGCCCAGGCGTCGAGCGCCGTCGGCCGCATGGGCTGGGGCGCCATTTCCGACAAGGCCTTCGGCGGTCGGCGCATCGTTACCATGATGGTGATCTGCATGGCGGCCGTCGGTTTTCTCGCCATGATGCCCCTGGTGACGGAATCCTGGGGCATGGTGGTGGGATTCGGATTGGCGCTCTGCTTGGGTTTGACCATCGCGTCCTTCGCCCCCGTGGCGCAGGCGATCCAGGTGGAAATGGTCGATCCGCACCTAGCCGGTTCCGCCGTCGGCTATAACATGCTGTGGACGCATGGCTGTGCGACCTTGGCGCCGATCATGTTCGGCTATGCCGTCGATCACTTTGGCGGCTTCACCAGCGGGTGGCTGGTTACGGCGGGCTGCGTCGCCGCCGGGACGGTGGTGATCTATGTGCTGGTGAAGACGGGGCCGCGGCGGCGTACTTACGGAAGATGACGGCGCCCCGCTTGTGGTTACGGTCTATCAATTTTGAAGAACCGTTTCCATTTTTCGTTTTCGGTCTGCCAGTCGGAATAGGAAACGACGTGGGTGACCGTTTTACCGTCATTTGAAAAAGGCAGGCGCAGGCATTCCTGAAACAGGGATGTCATGTCTGCCTGCGGCCGCAGGTCATGGACGAAGGCAAGTGCCTGGCGTTCGTCCACGACCATGTGAAACTCCCGGTCGATGGCATGGCCATGTTCTTCAGGTTGATGTTCGGCGGGCGCGCGACCGGTGTAGTCGATGCCTTTCACGTCGACATGTCCGGTGCCCCAAAACCGATAGATGAACGTGGGTGGGGCGTCAAAGGATTCGACAACCGTAAAATAGGGGATTGTGCTGGCCGGGAATTTCAACAGATCCGCCACGGACCATGCAGGGGCGAAGGCTTCATCTTTTCGCAAGCCGTTCCACACATGCATAACCGGCGCGAACATGGGGCCACCCAGTTCGGAAACGTCTATCTGGTGATGAATGAACTTGTAACTCGACGACGGCGCTAAAATGGCTTTTCTCCTCTCCCGGTCGAAGCGTGCATAGCGGGTTGTGCGATAATGAAGCAAGGAGCATGCCAATCGCCCCCTGATCACGTGCATCTGGGGTGGCGGCGTGACAGGGGATAAACAGAAAAAGGGCCTGGCAAGGCAGGCCCTTTTCCCATTTCGGAGAGGAATAGGCGGACGCGTCAGATATGCACCGTCGTCAACTCGACGACGGCGCTAAAATNNACGGGCAAGCTGTCGCGGCGGTTGGTTCGACCATTCTCGCCTGCTGCGCGATGAGTCGCTTGCGGACGCCATGGTCCCGCCGCATGAGCGAAAGCCTGCCGGATTGCGTCGCGTTCCGCCTTGACCGGGATCAAACGCGGAAGACGACCTAGATATGCACGGTCGTCATCTCGATGTGGCGGT
>DNMS01000396.1:0-1350 GCA_003488105.1 Rhodospirillaceae bacterium | reverse complement strand
CGTCAGATATGCACCGTCGTCATCTCGATGTGGCGGTCGGCGATCAGATCGGCGCCGGCGTCGCGGAACTTCAGGTAATGGGGTTCCTGGCGGTGGGAATCCAGGGCGGCCTCATTGGTGTAGACCTCATAGAAGAAGAAGGTGTCTGGGTCGTCCTTGGATGTCATGACGCGGAATTCGTGGCAGTTGGGTTCGTCCCGCATGGCGGCGACGGCGTTCTCCATGATGATCGGCATGAAGTCCTTGCCCTTGCCTGGCTTGCATTTAATGGTGACGATGATGGCGAATTTCGAAGCCATGTCGGGGAGTCCTTCCTTGGGATGTTGATTGTTAAATTCGACGGCCGCCGCCCATTAGTGAGTGACAGATTGTGTACAATTTCCCAATATGCGCGCCATAACACAAGCAACAAGAACATCATTCCACCCGGAGGACTCCCAAACATGAGCGACAAGCCGCTTTATACGGCGGACCTGTGCGACGACCATCCGGACGTCCGCGTCTGTCAGTTGACGTTCATCGATTTCGCCAAGCGCAGCCATTTCCATGGTCAGGTCACGACCTTTTCCACCTTCGAGGACAACCAGGGCATCCGCGAGATCCTAGCCGAGGGCGGCAAGGGTCGGGTGCTGGTCGTCGACGGTCGGGCTTCCCGCCGCCGCGCGCTGACCGGCGGCAACATCGCCGCCGAGGCCGAGCAGCATGGTTGGGAAGGATTGGTCTACAACGGCTGTATCCGTGACCAGCATGAATTCGTCGATCTGGACCTGGGCGTCAAGGCCATTGCCGCCACCCCCATGCGGCCGCGCGTTGACGGCATCGGCCTGCGTGATGTCGATCTGAATTTCGGCGGCATCGTCATTCGCCCCGGAGAATTCCTTTACGCCGATAAAGACGGCGTTATCGTATCGGAGAAGAAACTACATGACTGACAAATCGAAAGAACTGCCGGACGCCGTCATCGAAAAATTCCAGGTGATGCATGAGTTCGCCAAGGCAGCGAAGAACAATCTGAACAAGAACATCTTCGATTATGTGTTCGGTGGGGCCGAGACCGAAACCACGGTCAAGCGCAACCGCATGGCCATCGAAACCTATGCCCTGCGCCCGCGCGTCATGCGCGACGTGTCGAAAATGGATGCCGGCAAGGACCTGTTCGGCATGCGGCTCAAGCTGCCGGTGTGCCTGGCGCCCATTGGATCGCTGCAGCAAATCTCGGCCGGCGGCGGGGCCTCGGCGGCCCAGGCCGCCGGGCGGTTCGGCTGTGCCCATATGCTGTCCAGCGTGTGTGAGCCGGGGATGGATGCCGTGGCCGATGCCGCGCCCGATGCCTGCCGCGTGTTCCAGTTA
>DNMS01000005.1:2549-5656 GCA_003488105.1 Rhodospirillaceae bacterium | reverse complement strand
CGATGTGTTCATGGACGACGGATCGACCAAGGAGGAATGGAAGATGGTGACCGAAACCAAGAAGATCCTGGACCCGGATATTGCCGTTCATGCGACCTGCGTGCGCGTGCCCGTGTTCATCGGCCATTCGGAAGCGGTCAACATCGAGTTCGAATACCCGGTCAGCGTGGAAGAAGCGCGCCGCGCCCTGCGCAAGGCGCCCGGCGTGTCCGTCGTCGACCATCAGGCGGATGAAGGCTACGTCACGCCGATCGAATGCGCCGGCGAGGACGCCGTCTACGTGTCGCGCCTGCGTAAGGATCCGACCGTCGAACACGGCCTGTCCATGTGGGTTGTCTCCGACAACCTGCGCAAGGGCGCGGCGTTGAACACGGTGCAGATCGCCGAGGAGCTGATCCGCTCCTACATGCGTAAGGCGGCCTGATCCGATGACGACACAGGCGACGCAGGTGACCGCCCCCCGGCACAGCCGCATCGGCCAATGGGTCGGCCTGAGCGTGATCGTCCTTTGCGTCGCCATCATCGGCTACATCGCCAGTCAGCGCCCGGCCGAAATCAGCCTGGCCGATGCGGAGAACCACAAACAGGTGGAGATCGGCCAGCTGACCTATCAGCAGACCTGCATGGCCTGTCACGGGGTCAAGCTGAAGGGCAAGCCGTCGTGGGAGGTTGGCTCAGCCAAACAGGCCGGCATTCCGCTGTCGGCCGACGGCACCACCTGGCACATGTCCGACCGCCATCTGTTCGACGCCATCGCCACCGGCACCCGCGTGAAGGGCGGCAAGACCGACCGTATTCACGACACGGCCTTTGGCAAAGCCCAGGGCGGGCGCCTGACGGATGCGGAAATCTGGGCCCTGATCGCCTATTTCAAGACCACCTGGACCGCGCGCCAGATCGAATCCCAAAAGGAAACGGGCCTGCGCGAACGGCCCACGGCCGACACACCCAAATGACCGGCCGGCCGGTGACGCGCCGCCGGGCGCTGACCGGCCTGGGTGCGGCGGCGGGTGCCGCCCTGATTTCCGTCACCCTCCCGCCGCTGGCCCGCGCCAAGGGCAATATCCGCGACGTCCACCTGCAGGCGGGTCCGGCCACGGCGCGGCTGATCGGCCCGCAAGGTCCCGAGACCGCCGTCTGGGCCTATAACGGGCGCACGCCGGGCCCCGTGATCCGGGCCATGCAGGGCGAACGCCTGCGCGTGCATTTCAAGAACACCCTGGAACAGCCGACCACGATCCATTGGCATGGCATCCGCCTGGCCAACGCCATGGACGGCGTGCCCTATCTGACCCAGGACCCGGTGCAGCCCGGCGAGACCTTCACATACGAATTCGATGCCTTCGACGCCGGGACCTATTGGTACCATCCCCATTTCAATTCATCGGAACAGGTCGCCATGGGCCTGGCCGGGGCGCTGATCATCGACGAGCCCGCCCCGCCCCCGGTCGACCGCGACGTGTTGTGGGTGATCGACGACTGGCGCCTGACCAAGGACGCGGCCATCGCGTCCTTCGACCGGCCGTTTCACGACATGGTCCACGGCGGACGGTTCGGCAACACGGTCACGGTCAACGGCCAGATCGCCGAGGACGTCCCCGTGACCCCGGGCGAGCGCATCCGCCTGCGCATCGTCAACGTCGCCAACGCGCGCATCTTCCGCCTGATCTTCACCGGCCACCGGCCCTGGCTGGCGGCGATCGACGGCCACCCCGTGCCGCCCCGGCAGTTCGACGAAGGGCAGTTGATCATCGCCCCCGGATCGCGCGCCGACCTGATCATCGACATGACGGGCAAGACCGACGAGCGCTTCACCGTGATCGACAATTCGCCCGAGGGCATCCGCTATCGCCTTGCCGATCTCGCCTATGGCCCCGCCCCGGCGCGACCGACCCCGGCGCGACCGACGCCCGAGGCCTGGGCCGACAACCCGCTGCCCGAGCCGGACCTGGACAAGGCGACGCGCCTGGAACTGGTCATGGAAGGCGGCGCCATGGGCGGGCTGGAAAGCGCCCTGTACAAGGGCGAGAAATTGACCGGCCGCGAGCTGGCGCGCCAACACGGCATGGCCTGGTCGTTCAACGGGGTGGTTCATCCGCCCATGCAATACGGCGAACACAGCCATCCCATGTTCACCTTCAAGAAGGGCGAAAGCGTGATCCTGGCGATCCGCAACGACACCGCCTTCCAGCACCCGATCCATCTGCACGGCCATACCTTCCGCGTGCTGACCCGGGACGGCAAGCCGGTCCCGGACCGGCCCTGGCAGGACACGGTGCTGCTGCCCGTGGACGGCGAGGCGGAAATCGCCTTCGTCGCCGACAATCCCGGGGATTGGATGCTCCACTGTCACATCATGGAGCACCAGAAGTCCGGGATGATGGGCCACTTCCGGGTCGGTTAGGCGGAAACGGCGCCGTGCCCCTTGTCGCCGCTTTCCGGTTTGCCGAAAATCGCTATGATCGCGCCTTGACCGGGCGGCATCCTCTGATCGGTCTGAACCCACCAACGGCGGCACGGGCACGGTCATGACGGCAAACATCGACTTGACGGCGGAAGCCGAGGACATCGCGAAGGACCAGCCGCTGATCGAAGACATCCGGCTGCTCGGCCGGCTGCTCGGGGAAACGGTGAAGGCGCAGCAGGGCGACGGGGTGTTCGAGCTGATCGAAACCATCCGCCGCATGTCCGTGCAGTTCCACCGCGAGGACGACCTGTCGGCGCGGCAGGCGCTGGAGGATATCCTCCGCGCCCTCGATCCCGCATTGGCGGTCCAGGTCATCCGCGCCTTCAGCTATTTTTCCCACCTGGCGAACATCGCCGAGGATCATCACCACGTGCGGCGCACCCGCCACCACGTCATCGCCGGATCGAAACCCCGGCGGGGAACCATCGCCGACGCATTGGACCGGGCCTTCGGCGCCGGTCTTACCCCGGCCGTGGTTCGGGCGTTCTTCGACAGCGCCCAGATCAGCCCCGTGCTGACGGCGCATCCGACCGAAGTGCGCCGGCAAAGCATGATGCACCGCGAGATCGCCATCGCCGACCTGATCGCGCGGCGCGAGCGCACCGACCTGACGCCCGATGAACATCGGGAGATCGAGGAC
>DNMS01000005.1:0-2460 GCA_003488105.1 Rhodospirillaceae bacterium | reverse complement strand
GAAGATCGAGGACCGCCTGGCCCGGGCCGTACTGGTGCTGTGGCAGACCAACCTGCTGCGCCAGACGCGCCTGGACGTCATGGACGAAGTCACCAACGGCCTGACCTATTTCGACCATACCTTCTTCACCGAACTGCCGCGCCTGTTCGCCGAGGTCGAGGACCGCCTTGCCGCGGCCGGCGCCGATACGGACACGACGGCCCTGCCGTCGTTCCTGATGATCGGCAGCTGGATCGGCGGCGACCGGGACGGCAATCCCTTCGTCGATGCCGACGTGCTGCGGGGCACCCTGCGCCGGCACAGCGAGAAGGCGCTGACCTTCTATCTGCAAGAGGTTCACAAGCTCGGCCAGGAACTTCCCCTGTCCTCGCTGATCGTGGACGTGTCGCCGGCCCTTGCGGAGTTCGCCGCCGGGTCGCCGGACACCTCGCCGCACCGCAACGCGGAACCCTATCGCCGCGCCCTTAGCCGCATTTACGCCCGCCTGGCCGCGACGCAGCAGCACCTGAACGGAACCACCCCGGCGCGCACGCCGCTGGGCGAGGCGGCAGCCTACGGCGACGCCCGCGAGTTGAGCGGCGACCTTCTGATTCTTCACGATTCCCTGGCCCAGAACGGCTCCCTCGCGCTGACCAAGGGCCGGCTGCGCCATCTGCGCCGGGCCGTCGACTGTTTCGGATTCCACCTTGCCCGCCTTGACCTGCGGCAGGGATCGGATGTGCACAACGCAACCCTGGCGGAACTGCTGGACGCGGCCGAACCCGGCACCGACTACCAGGGCATGGATGAAATGGCGCGGCGCGAGATTCTGGGCGCCGAACTGCAGAGCCGGCGCCCCCTGATCATCCCGCGCCACGCCTATACCGAAACGACGGCGAAGGAACTGGGCGTACTGCGGACGGCGCGCGACGGGCTGGACAAATACGGCGCCGATGCCATCCGCACCGCCATCGTGTCCAACACCCGGGAAGCCTCCGACATCCTGTGCCTGGCGGTTCTGTTGAAGGAAGCCGGGTTGATCGACGAGACGGGGCACAGCAGCCTCAACCTGGTGCCTTTGTTCGAAACCATCGACGACCTGCGCCGCTCGATCGAGATCATGGACGCCCTGCTGTCGACCCCCGCCTACCGCCGTCTGGTCGACAGCCGCGGCGGGCTGCAGGAAATCATGCTGGGCTATTCCGACAGCAACAAGGACGGCGGTTACGTCACCTCGGGGTGGGAACTGTACAAGGCCGAGACGGGATTGGTCGATTTGTGCAAACGCCACGGCGTCAAGCTGCGCCTGTTCCACGGCCGGGGCGGGTCCGTCGGACGCGGCGGCGGTCCCAGCTTCGACGCCATTCTGGCGCAGCCGGCGGGTGCGGTCGACGGCCAGATCCGCCTGACCGAACAGGGCGAAATCATCTCGTCCAAATACACCAACCCGGAGGTCGGCCGGCGCAACCTGGAAATTCACGTCGCTGCGACGCTCGAGGCCTCGCTGCTGCATCCGTCCGACGGCCCCGTGCCCGAGGCCTTCACCGGGGCCATGGACCGGCTGTCGGATCTGGCCTTCCGCGCCTACCGCGACCTGGTGTTCGAAACCCCCGGGTTCAACGACTACTTCCGGGCCTCCACCGTCATCGACGAGATTTCGACCCTGAACATCGGGTCCCGCCCGGCGTCGCGCAAGGCATCCGGGCAGATCACCGACCTGCGCGCCATCCCCTGGGTGTTCAGTTGGTCGCAATGCCGGATCATGCTGCCGGGATGGTACGGGTTCGGGTCGGCCGTTCAGGCCTGGCGGGACGAAACGGGCGACGGAGCCCTTGATCTGCTGCGCCGGATGCACCGCGACTGGCCGTTCTTTGCCACATTGCTCTCGAACATGGACATGGTGCTGGCCAAGTCGAACATGGCGATCGCCTCGCGCTATGCAGACCTGCTTTCGGACAAGGCCCTGCGCGAAACCATTTTCAACCGCATCCGCGAGGAACGCATCGCGACCATCACGGCGCTGTTCGAAATCACCGGCAACGACCGCCTGCTCGCCAACAATGCGCTGCTCGCCCGGTCGATCGAAAACCGCTTTCCCTATATCGATCCGCTGAACCACCTGCAGGTCGACCTGCTGCGCGCCCATCGGGGCGGCGCCGACGACCCCAAGGTGCTGCGCGGCCTGCTTCTTTCCATCAACGGCATTTCGGCGGGCCTGCGCAACAGCGGCTAGCCTCGCGGCCAGCCCAGGGGCTCAGGCGAATTTCACGGCCGCGATCGGCGGCAGACGCGCGTCCAGCGCCTGCCAGCTGTCGCCCGCGTCTTCGGAAATCCAGAACCCGCCCGAGGTCGAACCGAAGGCCAGCCGTTCGCCCGTTTCGTCGACGGCCAGCGCGTGGCGGTAGACCAGGTCATAGGCATGGCGTTGGGGCAGGCCCTTGGACAGGACCTCGAAGGTCTTACCGCCGTCGCGGGTGCGCG
>DNMS01000238.1 GCA_003488105.1 Rhodospirillaceae bacterium | reverse complement strand
GAAGGCGCACGCTTGGAAAGCGTGTATAGGGGCAACTCTATCGGGGGTTCGAATCCCCCTCCCTCCGCCAAATTTCCTCAAGTCCAACCTTATGAACCCTTTACCTAAGGCTTCTCCAGGCGCCTTGCGGCACCGGACGCGATACAGGCGCTGTCGGAAAGTTGCAGCAAGCGCGCACGCCCGGCCCGTTGCACAGCCAACTCGACTAAGCCAAACTACCCAAAAGGCTTCCCTGCGACAGGGGAAACCTGGGGACCAAGGTAATATGGCTGAATCGCTTCCAGGAAAGACCCCACAGGCTCGTCATCTTTCCTAAAAATGCGGACTTCCCCCAACGTTGATCAATCGGCAGCCATTATCATGGCGCCACACGGAAGGGGGAGAACAAACCGTTGAGCATCAATCCTCTCGATCAGGCTGAAGCGCCGGAAAGCCCAAGCTTTGTCCGCCGCCTGCAAAGGCGCCTTACCGCGGTGTCGCCGGGCTGGTGGCTCGTGCTCTCGGCGCTCATTGTCACCACGGTACTCTGGTTCATGGGGCGGGCTTCCATGCCTGCGGATGCCCCGTTTTTTCCCTGGCTCGGGCCGAGTCTGCTAATTTCCGCCTGGTCGATCACCCTCTTGACCCTTCTCCTCCTCGCCAATATCCGGTCACGGAAGATCGAGCCCTTTTTCGGCGGCCTGGACAGGGCCGTTCGCCTGCATCGACAGCTTGGCCCGCTGGCGGTTGGGTTGATCCTGATCCACGTGGCTCTCTATGTTCCTCCCGAACTGGGTATCGAAGGATCGCTCGCTGACCTGCTGATCCCGTTCCATTCGTCCCGGGGCGGCGAAGCATTCAATGCCCTCATCCTATGGCTTGTGATTGCCTGGACAGCGCTCGCCTACACCAAGCGACTGCGATATGAACGCTGGCTCTCCCTGCACGGTCTGTTCGGTCCGATCTTCATCCTGACTTCCGTGCATGCCTTAATGGCAGGGCCGACGATCAATGCGTTCGAGCCCCTGCGGTTCTGGATGTGGCTGTTGGTGCTGGTCGGATCCGGCGCTTGGTTCTACCGGGTTGTACTCTACCGCTGGGTTGCACCGCGCTTTCATTATTCGGTGCTGCGGGTGGACCGGACATCGGAAAATACGGTGGACCTTGTGATGCGCCCGAAGTCCCGGCGGATGATTTACGAGCCGGGCACCTTCGTCTTTATCAACCGGCCGGACCGCGACCGGCGCGAACTGCACCCTTTCTCGATTTCCTCCTCGCCCGCGGAACGGGATCTTCGGGTTTCGGTCCGTATGGTTGGTGACTTCACCCGTGAATTGCCGGACCTGAACCCCGGCGACCCGATCGAGGTCTTCGGCCCATTCGGCGGATTCACGCCCCATCGCTATCCCGATTACCGCCGTCTGATCTGTGTCGGCTCCGGCATCGGCATTACGCCGTTTCTCGGGATGCTCCGTTTCGAGGCCACCAACGATGATTTCCGCCGCATCTGGCTTTACTACGTTGTCAGGGATGCCGAGCATGCGCCTTATGACGCCGAAATTCGCGAGGTGGTGCCGATCGCCGATTCATACGTCGATTACGAACTATGGCAGACCGCTGACCGCGGCCGGCCGACGGCCGAAGCGTTGCTGGAGCCAACCCGCCCCCTGGAAGGCGTCGCGGTCATGCTCTGCGGCCGGCCGGAATTCGTCCGGGATATGGTCCGCCAGTTCACGGAAGCAGGGATCCCCCGGGAGCGAATTATCGCCGAGGACTTCCATTTCCACTGACGCCGCCTGACTTGGCGGGCAGCCCTTGGTTTGCCGGATGCCTTACGTTTCGAATCCTGCAGACAAGACATGCAAGCCTCTTCCGGCGATCGGCCGGGGTTGCTAGTCTTCGGGCCTTCCGATTTTTCGCCCGGGGCAACCGGTTGCCTGGGGGCGGCTCTTTCCAAGGACTTGATCCATGACACATATCGCATTCATCGGCGTCGGCAACATGGGAAATCCCATGGCGGCCAATCTGATCAAGGCCGGGCACGACGTGGCGGCCTTTGATCTGTCGGCCGAGTTGTTGGCCAAGGCCGCCCAAGCGGGGGCGCGGGCCGCCAGCAGCGCCGCTGATGCGGCCCAGGGGGCCGAGGTCGTCATCACCATGCTGCCCGCCGGCAAGCATGTGAAGGAGGTTTGCCTGGGCGGCCTGTTCGACCAGCTTTCGCCGGGCACCCTGGTGATCGACTGTTCGACCATCGACGTCGATACCTCGCGCGAAGTTCACGCGGCGGCGGCGGCCAAGGGCTTGGCCATGGTCGACGCGCCCGTGTCCGGCGGGGTCGGCGGGGCCGAGGGCGCGACCCTGACCTTCATGGTCGGCGGGGCGGATGATGCCTTTGCCCGGGCCAAGCCGCTGTTGGAAAAAATGGGTAAGACCATCGTTCATTGCGGCGGCCCCGGAAACGGTCAGGCGGCCAAGATCTGCAACAACATGATGCTGGGCATCCAGATGGCGTCCGTGGCCGAAGCCTTCGTGCTGGCCGAAAAGCTCGGCCTCGACGCGCAGCGCCTGTTCGACG
>DNMS01000190.1 GCA_003488105.1 Rhodospirillaceae bacterium | reverse complement strand
TCACCATCGGCAAAGCGATGCTCTTCGCGGATGCGGGCATAGCATCGCTTTGCCGATGGTGACGCCAAAGACGTACCGGACCACATCTGGGAAAAGTATCAGGTGACGCCCGGCGACATGACGACCCTGCGCCGGCGCGTCGACGTCATCCCCGCGTCCATGGTGCTGGCCCAGGCGGCGCTGGAAAGCGGCTGGGGCACCTCGCGATTCGCGCGCGACGCCAACAACCTGTTCGGTATCCGCACCTACAACCCGGATACCCCGGGGCTGGAGCCGGAAAAGGCCGACGGCTTCAAGGTCGTGAAATACGACGACCTGGGGGCGGGCGTGGCCCATTACATGCTGAACCTGAACACCCATTCGGCCTATCTGGAGTTCCGCCAGGCACGCCTTGAGATGCGCGCCCAGGGCCGCGACCCGGATGCCCGGCATCTGGCGACGCGGCTGACCCAATATTCGGAAATCCCCAAGACCTACAGCAAGCTGCTGCACCAGATCATCGACGCGGAAAAGCTGGAGGATTTCGACGGCGTGCGCCTGATCGACGAGGGCTGATCTAGTCCACGGCGGCAAGCCCCCGCATCAGCAGGTCATCGACAAAGGCCGGCACGATTTCCGACGCGGGCCCGTAGCGGGCGTGTTCAAACAGCGTGGCGCCCTCGCTCGGCTCCAGGTTCAGTTCCACCGTCGGAACCCCGCCCCGCATGCGCACGTGCTGCACGAACCCCGCCGCCGGATAGACGTTGCCCGACGTGCCGATGGACAGAAACAGGGCGCAGCCCGTCAAGGCATCCTCGATCTCGTCCAGACCAAGCGGCATTTCCCCGAACCACACCACGTTGGGGCGCAGGGTGCCGAGCGACGCGCAGGCCGGACAGGCATTGTCCAAGGTGATGTCGTCCCGCCACGGATGCACCCCGGCACAGGACGTGCAGCGCGCCTTCAGCAATTCGCCATGCATGTGGATCAGGTTTTTCGATCCGGCGCGTTCGTGCAGGTCGTCGATGTTCTGGGTCACGATCAGAACCTCGCCCGGCCATTCGGCCTCCAGCCGGGCCAGGGCGAGATGCGCCGGGTTGGGCCGCACATCATCGGCGACCGCCCCCCGGCGTCGGGCGTTGTAGAAGCCGAGCACCCGTTCCGGATCCCGGGCATAGGCTTCGGGCGTGGCCACGTCCTCGATCCGGTAACGCGCCCAGATGCCGTCCGCATCGCGGAAGGTCGCAAGCCCCGATTCCTTGGAAATGCCCGCCCCCGTCAGGATGACGATGGCGGGCATTTCATTCCCTGATTCCGCCTCGGCCATGTTGTCGCCTCTCCCCGCCGCAGGCTAAGCTGCGCCCCCCGGTGTCATCGCCGCACTATAAGAGAGAGGGCCGCATCCTGGTCAACGTTCTGTTCGTCTGCCTTGGCAACATCTGCCGCTCGCCCACGGCCGAGGGCGTGTTCCGCGAGCTTGTCCGCCGGGAAGGCCTGGACGCCGTCATCAAAACCGATTCCGCCGGCACCAGCGACTGGCATATCGGCGAACCGCCGGACCCCCGGGCCCAGGACGCCGCCAAACACCGGGGCGTCGATTTGTCGGACCTGCGCTGCCGCCAGACCCGGGCCCAGGATTTCGACGACTTCGACTACGTCCTCGCCATGGACCGGCGCAATCACGCGGCCCTGTCCGTGCTGATGCCCAAGGGACGGGGGGACCGTCTGCACATGTTCCTGTCTTTCGCCCCTCAGCTTGGCCTGACGGAAGTGCCCGATCCCTATTACGGCGCCGGCGACGGGTTCAATCAGGTGCTGGATATGATCGAGGCCGCGTCCCGGGGCCTGCTCGATCACATCCGCACAACCGACCTGGCACGCTGACCCGGCGCCGATGGGCGCGTTGCATCCATTACAAGCCCCGACCCTTTACAAACAACGCCTGCTGCCCGTACACCTGCGGCCCCTTAATCCCTTCGGCGAGTAATCCATGCTTTTGATCTTCGACTGCGACGGCGTACTGGTGGACAGCGAGATGATCGCGTCGCGCGTGCTGGCCGGCCAACTGTCGGCCCTGGGCTATCCCATTACCGCCAAGCAGTGCCGTGAACGCTTCACCGGCAAATGGATGACCGATGTCGTCAACCTGGTGCGCGGCGAAGGCGTCGAGGTGCCGGATGATTTCATCGAGACCCTGAAGGTCAAGGACCGGGAAGCCTTCCAGCGCGAATTGAAACCCATGCCGGGGGTTTTGGAGATGGTGCGGGAATTGACCCATGAGCGCTGCGTCGCCTCGTCGGGCCCGATCGTGAAGATTGAGACGACCCTGGGCGTCACCGGCCTGCTGCCGTTCTTCAAACCGCATTTGTTTTCCGCCGGCATGGTCAAGCGGGGCAAACCCGCGCCGGACCTGTTCCTGCACGCCGCCAACGCCATGGACCGGGCACCCAAAGACTGCCTGGTGATCGAGGATTCCACCGCCGGGGTGACCGGGGCGCGGCGCGCGGGCATGCGGGTGCTCGGCTTCGCAGGGGCCTCCCACGCCAGGGAGGTTGCGAATTACGGCGAGACCCTGATGGCGGCCGGGGCCGAGATCGTGTTCGACGACATGACGCGCCTGCCCGATCTGATCAAGGGCGCCTAGACCTCATTGTCGGCGTAGTCGGCGGCCAAATCCTCGAAATCGCCGTAGTCGGCGTAATCGAAGGTGCGCAGCGGATAGCGGCAGACCGGCGTGTAATGCGCCCCTTCGCCGCCCAGCGTGCTTTCGAACAAGACGAATCGTTCCACCGTGAAGGGTCGGGTCGTGAACCCGGCGTGGTCTTCGAGAAACCGCTGCGCGGCAACCTCCGGCGTACCCTTGAGCCGGGCCAGGGTGACGTGCGGTTTGAACTTGCGCTGTTCCTCGGCGAAGCCGGCGCGGACCGCCGCGCGTTCCACCTTGTCATGAAGGTGGACAAGCGCGCCCGAGGATTCGAGCCCGGCCCAGATCGCCCGAAGCCGCCCGCGCGAGGCGAAACTGCCGACCCCATGGAAGGCCAGATCGAAGGCCGGCACGTCGATGTCGGCCAGGGCGTCGTCCAGATCGGCCGCCTGATGGCGGTCGGCCTCGCCGATGAAGCGCAGCGTGATGTGGAAATTCTCCGGGGGAACCCAGCGCGCCCCGTTGATGCCGGCGCGCAGCAGGCCAAGGGTGAGACGAAGGTCTTCGGGCAGGTCCAATCCGACGAAAAGGCGCATAACGCGGCCTCCCTGGCTGTTGGCTTCCCGGAACAGACGATGCCGTTCCCTTGCCTTCGCTTCTATGGCGTCGGTTTGGGGATGTCCAGACGTATACAGCAAGGTGCCAAGGAAGCCGCCCGGACGACGCCGCTTTCCAGGCCCCGAGGGTCGAAAGCAAATGCGGCACCATCATGGCGCGGTTGGGGGGCAGCGGAAAAAACCGGGGGCGAAATGGTCCCGATTCGCGGGACCGGCGGCGGATTCTAGAGGAACAGCACCAGCACGCCCGTATAGCCGTACAGCCGAGCGTTGGAAATCTCGCCGTTGCCGTAGAATCCGACCAGGGGAATGTCGCCCAGGCGCTCCATGATCAAGGCCATTTCCTTACCCG
>DNMS01000257.1 GCA_003488105.1 Rhodospirillaceae bacterium | reverse complement strand
TCGACCAGGGCGATCAGGTCCGTGCGTTCCGTCATTTTCCCGCGTCCAATGTCACCAGGCCCAATTCGATCTCAAGCGCGCCGCACAGCATCTGGCCAAGTGTAATATGCATTTCCTGGATGCGGGCGGTGACGTCCGACGGCACGATCAGCAAAGGCTCGGCGAGGCCGGCCATCTTGCCGCCGTCGCGGCCGCTCAGGCCGGCGGCGATCAGCCCGCCGGTGCGTGCCGCGCGCAGAGCTTCCAGCACATTGGGGCTTTGGCCCGAGGTGGAAATCCCGATGGCCACGTCGCCGGGCTTTCCCAAGGCTTGGATCTGGCGGGCGAATACCCGTTCGAACCCCAGGTCGTTGCCGATCGCCGACAGGGCGGAGGTATCCGTGGTCAAGGCGATGGCGGCAATCGGGGCGCGGTCGGTCTTGTAGCGGACGGTCAGTTCCGTCGCCAGATGTTGGCAGTCGGCGGCGCTGCCCCCATTTCCGAAGAACAACAATTTCCCGCCGTTCTTCAGGCACTTGGCGGAGACTGTTACGAGGTCTTGGAAAGGCGCGGACAGGGCGGCGCGGGTCGCCTTGGCAACGGCCGCGTGTTCTTCCATTTCACTGTCAAAAAATGCCGCCAAGTTCATGACATAAAGCCTATTTTACTCCGCTGTCCGACCGTCGCCAGTTACAGGACTCCCTGGAAATAGGCGATGGTTTTCGCCAAGCCGTCCTTCAGCTGGATGGTCGGCTGCCAGCCCAGTTTGTCCTTGGCGAGCGAGATATCCGGGCAGCGCTGCATGGGGTCGTCCTGGGGCAGCGGCATCTTGACGATCTTGGACTTGGCGCCGGTCATCTCGATCACCAGTTCGGCCAGTTCCAGGATCGTGAATTCGTTGGGATTGCCCAGGTTGATCGGCCCGGTCACGGCGTCGGGCGCGTTCATCAGCCGCATCAGCCCGTCGGCAAGATCGTCGACATAGCAGAACGACCGGGTCTGCCCGCCGTCGCCGTAGAGGGTCAGGTCCTCGCCTTTCAGCGCTTGGACGATGAAGTTGGACACCACCCGCCCGTCATTGGGATGCATGTTGGGGCCGTAGGTGTTGAAGATGCGCGCGACCCGAATGTTCAGGCTGTGTTGGCGGTAATAATCGAAAAACAGGGTTTCGGCGCAACGCTTGCCCTCGTCATAGCAGCCGCGCGGCCCGATGGGATTGACCCGGCCGCGGTAATCTTCGGTCTGCGGATGGACTTCCGGGTCGCCGTAGACCTCGGACGTGGAGGCCTGCAGAATCTTGGCGCCGGTGCGCTTGGCCAGGCCCAGCATGTTGATGGCGCCGTGCACGGAAGTCTTGGTCGTCTGCACGGGGTCGTACTGGTAGTGCACGGGCGAGGCCGGGCAGGCCAGATTGTAGATTTCGTCGACCTCGACATAGAGCGGAAAGGTCACGTCATGGCGCATGACCTCGAAATGGGGATGGTCCAGCAGGCCCAGAATATTGTCCTTGGAGCCGGTATAGAAATTGTCGGCGCAGATCACGCTGGCCCCCGACTCCAACAGGCGCGCGCAGAGATGCGAGCCGATAAAGCCGGCCCCGCCGGTGACGAGGATGGTCTTGCGTAGGGCCATGAATGGGTCACCTGTTCCGATTTCGCCGCATTTCGGGCAAAAAACCGCCAAATCCGCGATCTATAATGCCCACCAAGTATTAAGAAACCGTCGCTTATGACCCTCAAGCCGGGTCGAGGTCAAGGTGTCTGACGCAGGCCGCCGCCGGAGACCACCCCGTGCAACCAAGCGCCGGAAATGAAATGACTTTTTTAACGATTTCACTTTAGCATTGGCGCAACTTGCCGCTTGCGGTGAAATTTCCGGGGCTGGGGGAAGCGTTCCCGGAACGACTGTCGATATCGGGGTTCCGTCCTGCGGGGCCCGGGGCGAACGGGAGCATCATGGCCGAGATTCCTTCACCGGATATGCTCGAGGAAAAACTTCTGCTGGACCGCCTCAATCGAATGGAGGCGGGCGCGCCCGGCTATTACGCCGTGCATCTGCATTTGTCGGAGCTGAAAAGTTCGAACCGCAAGCCGCATTTCATCCGTCTGGCGTCGCGTAATTTCGACAACCTGACCAATCAGCACGAAGCGACCTTGTTCCAGATGAAGAACGCGGACCAGATCCTTCTGTGCCGCACCGTGCCCGTGCATGAGGTGGAGAACCCCGTCGAGAAGGTCCGCGCGCTCTTTTCCGAAGACCAGCTGACCCATATCGACGAGACGGGCCTGGGCGAGGATCGCCTATCGACTTGGTACGACCTGTCGGAGAACGAGGATTTCCGTGCCTTTGTGCGGGTCGTCGGCTCCCTGGTGCTGGAGGCCGAGGAAACCGCCAAGCGCGAGGCCGCCGAGGCGGTGGCGCAACAGAAATCCGTGGGCCAGCCGCTGACGGCGCAGCACCTGACGGCGCTCAGCCAGGTTTTGCCGCGCGTGCCCATCGACGACCTGATCCGCGAACAGCTTTGCCTGCACATCGGCGCCAACGGGCCCGAGGGTGTGATCTTCCGCGAACACTTCATTTCCATCGGCGATCTGAAGAAGCGGGTGGCCCCCGGGGTCAACCTGTTCTCGTCGATCTGGCTGTTCCAGTATCTGACCGAGGGCCTGGACCGGGTCATCCTGGCCAACATGGCCGGGCGCAATTTCGAGAAGATGAGCGAGCCGATCTCGCTCAATCTGAACATCGGCACCGTGCTGTCGCGCGATTTTCAGAACTTCCACCGCGCCGTCGCCGGGCATGAGGACAACGTCATCATCGAAATGCAGGTGATCGACATCTTCTCCGACGTCGACGCCTTCACCATCGCCCGCAACATGTTGCAGCAGAACGGATACCGCGTGCTGGTCGACGGCATTTCGCCCGTGTCCATGCAGTTTTTCGACCCGGCGATCCTGGGCGCCGACTTCATCAAGGTCGGCTGGGGCACGGAATTCGAGAACGAGGAAGAGGACGACAGCAAGGTCGCGGACCTGCGCCGCATTATTCGCGACGCCGGCAAGGAATCGATCATCCTGTCCCGGGTCGATTCCGAACAGGCCATCCAATGGGGCCTGAACCTGGGCATCACCCGGTTCCAGGGCTTCCTCATGGACCGGTTGATCGACACCGTGCGCTCGCAGGGACGGCGCGCGCGCATCAAGAAGGAACGGGCGGCGGCGGCGCGCTGAGGCGCGAACACCGGCATCCGGCAACGAAACAGGAAACGGCGGAAACATGGCGACGGCGCCCGACGCACAGAAAGCAATCCCCAGCCAGGAAAACCTGCTGCTGGACTATGTGCGCCGCCTGGAAAAGCACCGGGGCGGGCGCCAGGTCG
>DNMS01000158.1 GCA_003488105.1 Rhodospirillaceae bacterium | reverse complement strand
TCCAGAACGACATCCTCAAAGAATTCATGGTGCGCAACACCTACATCTATCCGCCGACGCCTTCCATGCGCATCGTCGCCGACATCATCGAATACACGGCCCTCAACATGCCGCGCTTCAATTCGATTTCGATCTCCGGCTATCACATGCAGGAAGCGGGCGCGACGGCGGTCCAGGAATTGGCCTTCACCCTGGCCGACGGCCTGGAATACGTGCGCGCGGCCAAGGCCAAGGGCCTGGACGTGGATAAGTTCGCGCCGCGCCTGTCGTTCTTCTTCGCCATCGGCATGAACTTCTTCATGGAGGTCGCCAAGCTGCGGGCGGCGCGCCTGTTGTGGTCGGAACTGATGGCCCAGTTCGAACCGAAGGACCCCCGGTCCTCCATGCTGCGCACCCATTGCCAGACCTCGGGCGTGTCGCTGACGGCGCGCGATCCCTACAACAACGTGGTGCGCACCACCATCGAATGCATGGCGGCGGTCCTGGGTGGCACGCAGAGCCTGCACACCAACGCGCTCGACGAAGCCATTGCGCTGCCGACCCCGTTCTCCGCCCGCATCGCCCGCAACACGCAATTGATCGTGGCCGAGGAAACGGGCATCCCGCAGGTCATTGATCCGCTCGCCGGCAGCTATTACGTGGAAAGCCTCACGGCCTCCCTGGCCCAGGCGGCGCGGGAGCTGATCGCGCAGGTCGAAGACCTCGGCGGCATGACCAAGGCCGTGGAAGAGGGCATGCCCAAGAAGGTGATCGAGGAAGCGGCCGCGCGCAAGCAGGCGCGGGTCGATAAAGCTGAGGAAGTCGTCGTCGGCGTCAACAAGTACGCCCGCGCGGAAGAGGACGACCTCGACATTCTGGACGTCGATAACGCGGCTGTTCGCGAAAGCCAAATCAAGCGCCTGGACACCATCCGCAACACCCGCGACGGCGCTGCCTGCACGGCGGCGCTCGACGCCCTGACCCGGGCGGCCGAAAGCGGCGAAGGCAACCTGTTGGAACTGGCCGTCGATGCGACGCGCAAGCGCGCCACCGTGGGCGAGATTTCCGACGCCCTGGAGAAGGTCTACACCCGCCACCGGGCGCAGATCCGCTCCATCTCGGGCGTCTACGGCGCGGCCTACGAAGGCGACGCCGGGTTCGACAAAATCCGCAACGACGTCGCCGCCTTCGCTGAAACCGAGGGCCGCCGCCCGCGCATGCTGGTGGTCAAGATGGGCCAGGACGGCCACGACCGGGGCGCCAAGGTGATCGCCACGGCCTTTGCTGACATCGGCTTCGATGTCGACGTCGGCCCCCTGTTCCAGACCCCCGACGAAGCCGCCCGCCAGGCCATCGAAAACGACGTGCATGTGATCGGCGTGTCTTCCCAGGCCGCCGGCCACAAGACCCTGGTCCCGTCCCTGATCGACGAGCTGAAGGCCCAGGGGGCCGAGGACATTCTGGTCATCTGCGGCGGCGTCATACCGGCTCAGGATTATGATTTCCTGAAGGCCAAGGGGGTTGCTGCGATCTACGGCCCCGGCACCAACATCCCGACCGCCGCCGCCGAGATCATGGAAATCATTCGCGCCCGGCCGCTCGCCGCCGAATGATCAGGCAGCTCTGACCGGCCCCTGAAACGCAAAATGAAAAGCCCGCCCTGACCGTTGTGGTCGGGACGGGCTTTCATATGTTTGGCGCGGCGGCGGTAGGCCTTGGCCGATTGGATTTTCTGCTGTCGCAGAGTCCGTACGACCCGGGCCACCGGGTTCCGCCGCGCCGGTGCCTTGCGTTTCATGGCGGGGCTCCTTCGTGGCCATCAATGGGTGCGCGTCTTAAGGTTTTCCTCTCGGAGATGCAAGCGCTTGCCGGCTCGTCACGCCGCTCATCTCCTTTGTCCACGGCCCCGAGCCACCGGGTTCCGCCGCGTCGGCGCCTTGCGTCTCATGGCGCCTCTTTTCCTTTCAACGGATAGCGCTTCCTGAGCCACCAGATTGCACCTAGTGCCGGGGATTGCGTGATCAGGCTGACCACTATGATTACCAGCCCATGCTTGGCGAAGATGTAACCCCATCTGATCTTGCAGTCCTGGCCGCTAATGAAATTTGTGTAACCGGGAGGGGCGGCGGAATAATCGCAATATTCGGCATCTTTATTGTGATCGATCGCGGCGCCGGTCCCCAGTCCAATCCAAACGAATATGAGGACAGTGGAACAAAGGAGGTAGATTGCAAGCAGGCTTGCTGCGAGACGGGCCCACCGTGGCCGTGTAATTATTACTTCTTTTCCCACAGGCGTTCCTTGTAGGCCCTTCCGATCCTGGCGCCCAAGGAGCTGACTTTCTCCCGACCCGTGAAATTCCAAATACTGCCGATCTTTGAGGGTGTCGGATTTTCAATGCGGTCACGAATTCGCCGAATTAGCGCAACTGCAGCGGTAATGTTTTTCTCCGGGTCCTTAAAGTCTTGGATGGATTTGCCATCCATGCCCTCCCAAGTTTTCGGGTTTATGTTCATGGGCATCAACGTCTTGGCGGCACCCATCGCAGTCAACATAGATTCAAGTCCGTAATGTGAACCGTCGGCATTCTCAACATACATTATGGCACGAATTAGATTTGAATCTACATCTTGGCGCTGTGCCTCGCGATGGATGACCGCATCATACTTCTTAACTGCCTCAACCCCCTTGCTGTGTTGTCGGCGGAAGGGTGCGTCTCCCGTTTGATGAGGGGTATCGGTAATGTCGAATCGTGCCGGGACGTCGTTCTTCAGCGCCCATATCCGGGCTTCTTCGTATCTGATTGGAAACCGCCTGCCCGGGTTGGCCTTCATGCGCGCGATCTCTTCTTCCGCCTGGGGGCGAATTTTCGCCGGATCGGTTTCGATGTGCTGACCGGCTCCGCCTTCGCTGACGATGGATGGAACGGGAGGTTCTCCTTCATTGGCGAGCAGGCCGGTGGGGCCGCCTGAACGACGGGGATCCTTGCTGGGTGAACTTGCGGCCCGCGTTTTCATTTTCTCAACCATGATAGAGGGGAGGCTATTCGGTCGCGGCGGCTTCATCTTGCCGGATGAGACGGCGCGCTGGCTCAGAATCTCCGTCGGCCCCCAAGGTTTGGCGATGCCGTCGATTTGCAGACCACCGCCGGCCAGGCCGTTGAGCCGTTTCTGGCCGTTCTCGATCCCGCGCAGGAAGCCGTCGTCCGCGTCCCGGGTCGGGGCGGGCAGGAGGCCGTTTGCGGCAAGAAAGCCGGACGCGTGGAACACGTCGCCCGGCCGGTTGGCCTGACCGTGGCCGACGCCTTCGCTCAGGAATGATTGCCCGAAGCCGCCGAACCCGTCGGTGCCGCCGCGCCCGGGCAGGCCGGGCTCCGCATTATCAGTGCCCGCCGCCGTTGTTTCGATCGGGGTTGGGGAATTAGGCAGGTCTTTGGGGCCACCGGTGGTTCCACCCATGGGTTAGTCTCCTGTGTGATGAGGTTGGGAAACGGTCGCGCGCGGAAACCGTGTTCAGACGCGGCGTGTTCGCCGCAGGCGGGTGGCCCAGTCGGATTCAGCGCGTCGGAAGGCGCCCGGCGGTACGGTCGTCACGTAGGTGTTGGCTGATTCGAGGGTCAAGGTCTTGCACCGCTGCCGCCAGACATCAAGGGACCAGTCGCGGGCGCTCAACCGGACGCCCCTCACCGGCAGGAAAGTCCAGGCATGGCAGGGCATGCCGTCCTCGGTCGTCACGGGCAGGGAGGCGGCGGTGTATTGCGGGCCTTCGTACAGGCTGGTCCGCGCGGCCATGGTTGGGCTGACGCCGTCCAGCAGCAGGCCGGAAACGGAGGCGCCCTTGGCCGGCGCGATGGCGGGGTAGTCCTGGCCCGCGACGGTTCGGCGGCGGTATCCGTCGAGCACGGCGGACACGCCTGCGGGCAGCCGTCCACCAAGGACGACCGCCTGCAGGTCGGGATCCATCAGGGTTCCGTAGAAAAAGAAGGACAGCATACGCCGCGCCTTCCATCCGTGGAATTACCGGGGCGCGATGACCATCGTCATCAACCGGCCTTCGGTCCGGGGAAACTGTTCGACCTTGGCCTGTTCGTCGACTTCGACGCGCACGCGGTCCAACACCTTCATGCCCAGGTCCTGGTGCGCCATTTCGCGGCCCCGGAAGCGGATGGTCATCTTGACCTTGTCGCCGTTGTCCAGGAACTTGCGCACGGCCTTCATCTTGGTCTGATAATCGTGCTCGTCGATGCCCGGGCGCATCTTGATCTCTTTGA
>DNMS01000044.1:3417-3612 GCA_003488105.1 Rhodospirillaceae bacterium | reverse complement strand
GGAACGCCTGGACATGGCGCGCAAGGTTCAGCCCGTGTTCCAGGACCCTTACTCATCGCTCAACCCGCGCAAGACCATCGGCGACATCATCAGCCTGCCGGTGCGCGTGCAGGGCGGGGCGGCGGCCGTCGGCGGCAAGGACCTGCGCACCCGGGTCGAGGAAATCATGGAACTGGTCGGCCTGCCGCGCCGGCT
>DNMS01000044.1:424-3174 GCA_003488105.1 Rhodospirillaceae bacterium | reverse complement strand
GACGAGCCGACCTCGGCGCTCGACGTCTCCGTGCAGTCGCAGATTCTCAACCTGTTGCAGGACCTGCGCTCCGAACTGAACCTGACCTACATCGTCATCAGCCATAATCTGGCCGTGGTCGAACACATGGCGACCCGTGTCGCGGTCATGTACCTGGGCCGTCTGGTCGAGGTTGCGGACACGGACCAGCTGTTCGACAATCCGCAGCACCCCTATACCAAGGCGCTGCTGCAATCGGTGCTGACGCCGGACCCCAACCTGGATGTGCCCGACGCGGGCCTGGGCGTGGCCTATCCCAACCCGGTCGACCCGCCGTCCGGCTGCACCTTCCACCCGCGCTGTGTCGACTGCATGGATCATTGTTCCGTGGTCGCACCCCGCACCATCCCGACCAAGACCGGTCTCGTCGAATGCCATCTTTATGATGAGAACCAGGGGAGGGGACGCCAAGCGTCGTAAGACCGCCCGGGCAAAACCATGACCCGCCAATACGCCATCGACGCCGCCCTTGCCCATTTCGACGACCCGGAAGGCTTTTTCGAGGACCTGAAGGCGCGCATCGCCGTGCCGACGGAAAGCCAGAACGCGGCCCGCCTGCCCGACTGCTACGCCTATCTGGAAGAAGACATGCGCGACGCCTTCGAGGCCCTGGGCTACGCCTGCCGCGTCTATGACAATCCTTATGACGGCTGCGGCCCGGTCCTGTTGGCGACCCGGTGGGAGGGCGACGGTCTGCCCACAATCCTGGGCTACGGCCATGGCGACACGGTGCTGGGCCAGGAAGGCCAGTGGAAGGACAACCTGGACCCCTGGCGCCTGACCAAGGTCGGCGACAAGGTTTACGGGCGGGGCACCGCCGACAACAAGGCCCAGCATTCGACCCATCTGGCGGCGCTCAGGGCCGTGCTCGACGCGCGGGGAAGCCTTGGCTTCAACCACAAGTTCATCATCGAGACCGGGGAAGAGAACGGCTCCAAGGGCCTGAAGGACTTGGTCGCGCGGGAAAAAGACGCCTTCGCCGCCGATGTCTATTTCGCCTCCGACGGGCCGCGCTTCGACGTCGCCAAGCCGAACCTGACGCTGGGCAACCGGGGGGCGTTCAATTTCGATCTGGTCGTTGATCTGCGCGATGGCGGACATCATTCCGGCAACTGGGGCGGGCTCTTGGCCAATCCGGGGATCATCCTGGCCTCGGCCCTGGCGACCGTTATCGACGTGAACGGCCGCATCCTGGTGCCGGCCCTGCTGCCGCCGCCGATCAGCAACAGCGTGCGGGCGCTCCTGGCCGACGTGACGCGCGAAACGTCCAAGGGCGGGCCCGCCATCGACGACGACTGGGGGGAGCCGGGATTGACCCGGGCCGAGAAAGTCTACGCCTGGAACACCTTTGAAATTCTGGCCATGAAGACCGGCAACCCGGACAACCCGGTGCATGCCGTGCCGCCCAAGGCCGTCGCCCATTGCCAGTTGCGCTTTGTGGTCGGCACGGACTGGCAGAACATCGTCCCGAATCTCCAGGACCATCTGGACGACGCGGGCTTCGGCATCGTCAAGGTTCAGCCCTCGACCGGCGGCAATGCCGCGTTCTTCCACGCCGCGCGCACGGACCCGGATCATCCCTGGGCCAAATGGGTGCGCGCCGCGGTGGAACGCACGACTGGGGAGAATTGCCGCATGGTGCCCAATTCGGGTGGCTCCATCTGCAACGACGTTTTTCAGGACGTGCTGGGCATTCCCTTCGTGTGGCTGCCACTCAGCTATACCGGCTGCTCGCAGCACGCCCCCAACGAACATATTCTGTGGTCGCTGACCCGCGAGGGCATGGAACTGGTGACCGGTATTTACTGGGACCTGGGCGATCCGGAAACGGCCTACAGACTTGAAAGGAATGCGGCGTGACACGCGATGCGGTAATCGAAAGCCTGGAACATTATTTCGACGACGGCGGGTTCTGGACGGACCTGTCGCGCCGCGTCGCCATCAAGTCGTGCAGCCAGGACGAACCGTTCCGGCCGGAACTGTATCGCTACCTGACGGACGAAATGATGCCCTATCTGGCGGAGATGGGATTCGAGAGCGAGATTTTCGAAAATCCCAAGCCCGGCGGCCAGCCGATCCTGGTCGCCCGCCGGCACGAGGGCGACGACCTGCCGACCCTGATGACCTATGGCCACGGCGACGTGGTGCGCGGCTATGACGACCAATGGCGCGACGGCATCGGCCCCTGGGAAATGAAGAAAGAGGGCGAACGCTGGTACGGGCGCGGCACCGCCGACAACAAGGGCCAGCACACCATCAACCTGGCGGCCATGAAGGCCTGCATGGACGCCCGCGGCGGCACCCTCGGCTACAACGTGGTGGCGCTGATCGAAACGGGCGAGGAAACGGGGTCGCCCGGCCTGCGCGAGTTCTGCCGCGACCATAAAGATCTGTTCAAGGCTGACGTGTTTATCGCCTCTGACGGCCCGCGCCTCAATGCCGTTAGGCCCACGGTCTATTTCGGCTCGCGCGGCGTGTTCAATTTCACCATGTCGCTGGACCTGCGCGATGGCGGCCATCATTCCGGCAACTGGGGCGNNCCATCGTCGACGCCAAGGGCAAGATCCTGCTCGACGATCTCAAGCCGGAACCGATCTCCAATTCCGTGCGGGACGCCTTGTCCAAGCTGACGGTCGGCGGCATGGAGGGCGATCCGGAAATCGATCCCGACTGGGGGGAGCCGGGCCTGACCGCCGAGGAAAAGGTATTCG
>DNMS01000044.1:0-174 GCA_003488105.1 Rhodospirillaceae bacterium | reverse complement strand
GCCTTCAAGACCGGCAATCCGGACAACCCGGTGAATGCCGTGCCGCCCAAGGCCTTCGCTAAATGCCACATGCGCTTCGTCGCGGGCTTCGATCCGGCCGTGGTGCTGCCGGCCGTGCGCAAGCATCTGGACGCGCTGGGCTACGACAAGGTCACCCTGACCCCGGACCGGGAA
>DNMS01000212.1:1992-4337 GCA_003488105.1 Rhodospirillaceae bacterium | reverse complement strand
CGTAGGCCATGGAATAGACGACGCCCGCCTTGCGGGCTTCTTCGGCCAGCAGACCGCCGGCCAGAACGTCGGCCTCGACGTTGACCATGACGATATGGATGCCGTTGCGGATGGCTTCCCGCGCGTGGACCAGGCCGACGACCGGATTGCCCGTGGCCTCGACGACCACGTCCACGCCGCCCGCCTGCATCATGGCCATGGCGTCGTCGACGAATTTGGTCCGGGCGATCAGCTCGTCCGGCCAGCCGACGTTGCGGCAAGCCTTTTTGGCGCCGTCGGGGCTCAGATCGGCGATCACGGCGACCTCCAGGCCCGGCGTCGTCGGCACCTGCGATAGGAACATGGAGCCGAATTTTCCGGCCCCGATCAGGCCGACACGAACGGGCTTGCCCGCCGCGGCGCGGGCCGCGAGTTCTTGATAGATATACAAAATGGATTACTCCGCTGCTTGTTGGCGCTTGGCGACCAGTTCGTCGAGACAATCGTCGCTCAGGGCTTCGATGGGGGTGAAGTCGCGATGCGCGATCCACTCCGCCCGGTTGAAGGCGCGGATGTGGTTGTCGACATGGCATAGCGACAGATAAACGATCGTCCGCCCGAACGGCGAGATGTTGGGCGGGCTGGCATGGACCAGCAGGGACGAAAACATCAGCATGCTGCCGGCCGGGCCGGTCGGCGCGACGCAGCCGCCGCGTTCAGCCAGTTCGGACACCTTGTCCCGGTCCAGGGTCCACAGCGGATAGCTGGTCGTCTCCAGGTCGTGGCCGGCATCGACCACCCCCTGCTTGTGGCTGCCGGGAATGAACAGCAGCGGGCCGTTGGCCGCCGTCACGTCGTCCAGGAACACGGCGATGTTCATGGCCCGAGGTTCGGGCATTTCGTCGTCGCGCTTCCAGGTGCCGTAGTCCTGATGCCACTGCCAGACGGCGCCGTCGAAGGCGGCCTTGGCGTTGACCTTGTACTGATGCATGTAGACGGGCCCGCCCAAAGTCTGCGTCACCGGCTCGATCATGCGCGGATGGGCTCCTAAGCGGCGGAATGCCTCGTTGTACTTGTGCGCGGCGAAGGCCGTGCGGGCGACGCCGTTGGACTCGCGCCAGACCTCTTCCCGGTCCAGGGCATAGACGGCCTCGGCCTCGGCCTTGAGGCAGGCCGCTTCCTCCGGCGTGAACTTTCCGGGAAAGAACAGGTAACCGTCCTCGTCGAAGCGTTTCAGTTCTTCTTCGGTCAAGCGCATTGGATCATCCTCCGATTGATGTCTTGCTTGGCGTCTCCGGAGTCTGCTGCTCCGGCGAAATTCTTAAGGCGGCGATACGTCGCCTCGCCCGCCGTTTCCGTATGATGCGTCGCCAGTTCGCCGGCGCGCTCGATATCGCCGGAAATGACGGCCTTGGCGATGGCTTCGTGTTCGTTCCAGGTCATGGCGTGGCGCGCGACATCCGACAAAACCGCGTGCATGGAGCGCACCATATGCGGCCAGGCGACGTCCGCCGCCGCGGCGATCTCCGGATTGCCGGCCAGTTCATAAAGCGTGCGATGAAAGATGACATCGGCATCGACCAGGGCGGCGAAATCCTGACGTGCCGCGGCGTCCCTGCCGGTCACGATCAGCGCACCCAACCGGTCCGCGGCGATGGTCGCGGCATCCCTGTTCGCCGCCACCAGTCGCGCCGCCAAACGATCCAGCGAACCACGCACCTGGAAAAGGGCAACCAGCCTGTCCGCGTCGATGGGGGCGACCATCTGGCCTTTACGCCCACGGTCGACGATCAACCCCTCGCGCTTGAGCAGCACCAGGGCGCGGCTGACCGGCTGGCGGCTGACACCAAGGCGGTCGGCCATTTCTTCCTGGCCGACAGGCGTGCCGGGCGGAAGCTTGCCGGACAGGATCGCCTCCCGAATGGCGTCAAATGCCTCTTTCGTCAAATCTGTTTTTATCTTAAGCTGTTGCATTTATTCAATTTTTAGATTTGTGAATTCCGAATCCAAAAAGACAATATGACTCCCCTTCGGCCCTGTCAATACAGCTGCTAAGCGCGGTTTGAACAGGCCTGGACACGGACGGCAGCGGTGCCGTCCGATGTGGAATTCACGAAGCTTGAAAGGTTTGGGGCCTTACGACGGGCCGGCCAGAAACGCCGCATAGGCCTCGGCCCGTCCGACGGCGTTGTTATAGAGCGGCCGGCGGACCTGCCAGTTCGACGCCGTCAGCACCGCGTTGCCGGAGGTATGGAAATCCAGGCAGGCGGGATCCCAATCCAGCCCCAGGAAATCGATCAGGGCGCGGCTTTGCCCTTCCTGGTCTGCGATCAGGTCTTCGTAACGAAGTTCATGGATCGGCAGGG
>DNMS01000212.1:0-1918 GCA_003488105.1 Rhodospirillaceae bacterium | reverse complement strand
AACATCCCGCCAATGGGCCATGACGCGGTCCTGCGCCGCCTGCATGCGGGCGATCTCGGCAAGGTCCGTGGACCAGGTCAGGCCCTGGGTGAAATTGGTGAAGAAGCAGGACAAGGCCGTGTCCTTGGCGTCGCGCACGCAATGGACGATGCGCGCCCCCGGCATCAGCATCTGCGCCAGCCCTAACAGAAAGATGTTGAAGGGCGTCTTGTCGACGATGCGCAGGGCCTCATGCCGCCCCGCCCCCAGGCGTTTCAGGAAGTCCGCCGCCAGGGCGCCCGCCTTGCCGGCATCCAGGCCAGCCACACTCTTGGGATAATCAGGCAACAGCCGCGACAAGGCGTCCAGTTCCCCGGCCCCGGCCCCCTGCCCGTGGCTGGAAATGATCTGTTCGGCCAGGGTCGTGCCCGAGCGCGGCATGCCGACGACAAGAACCGGCGCCTCCGACGCATCGCCCCAGCCCTTGGCCTTGGCCTTGGCCAGGACATCCGTGCCGAAGGTATCGATGATTTCGTCGACCCATTGATCAAAACGGTCCGCGTCGAAGCCCTGCCCGGCCCCGTCCAGCAGGCGGCGGCGCATGGCATTGGCCCTGGCGAAGGCGTCAAAGGCGCTGTCTTGGTCGCCGCGCCGGTCCTTGGCCGCCCCCAGGGCGAACAGAACCTGCGCGGTCTGATCGTTTTCGGGCGCGGTTTCCAACAATTCGGTCAACTGGGCTTCGTGATCTTCCGTCAAGGCCCCGGCGGCGGCCAGATTGACCCAGGCGTCGCCCAGGCCTTGATGGGCATCGACGGCACGCAGGAACGCGTCCTCCGCCCCCACCGTATCGCCCTTGGCCAGCAGCACCGTGCCAAGGCCCGACCAGGCCCCGGCAAAACGGTCGAACCGCGCGACCGTGTCGCGGTAGGCGTCTTCCGCCCGCTCCAGATCGCCGGACTTGAACAGGGCGCCCGCCAGATTGGCCCGCGCCTCCAGGTAACCGTCACGGTGGGTCAGCGCGGCGCGGAAGGCGTCCAGCGCGCCCAGAATGTCGCCCCGCGCCATCAGCACGTTGCCGAGCGCGTTAAAGCCTTCGGCATAATCCGGTTTGAGGGCAAGCGCCTTGCGGCAGAATTCCTCGGCCCCCGCCAGATCGCCCAGGCGGCGCAGCACGACGCCGAGGTTTCCCGCCGGCATGGGGTTGGTCGGATCGATCTCGGCGGCGCGGCGGTACATCGCCGCCGCCTCGTCCAGGGCGCCCTTGCGGAAATAGAGGTTTCCCAAGTTGATGTGGGCTTCCAGATGCTTGGGATCGAGTTCGACCGCCCGCTTGCCGCAGGCTTCGGCCTCGTCGATGCGGTCCTGAAGTTCCATGGCCACGGCCAGGTTGTTGTAGGCCTCCGCATTGTCGGGGCGCAGTTCCAGGACATGGCGGGATGCCGCCTCGGCCTCGGCACCGCGGCCACACAGGTTGAGGACGGCCGCCAGATTGGCGTGGATCGCCGGATCCTCGCCATCGACCATGGAGGCCGCGACCAGATGATCCGCCGCCTGCTCCAGCCGCCCCGTGCGGTATTCGATCAATCCCAGAAGATGCAGGGCCTCGGCCTCGCGCGGGCGTTCGGCCAGAACCTTGGTGAAGGCCTCCTCGGCCTCGCTGAAGCGGCCCGCGTGATAGGCCTGAACCCCGGCGGTCAGGCGCGCGCGGCCCTTTGGCGAAAGGCGGTCTGCCGTTTCCGCAAGCTTCTTTTGCCGGCGCCGTTCCTGTCGGTTCACTTAAAGGGCCCTCCCGGCCGGTCCGTTCTGATGCGGACGAAAAGAAACGGGGCCCGGTCGGTGGTCGACCGAGCCCCCAGGATCAGGGAGGGAGAATAGTGATCGCAGGTCGCCGTGCCAAGCGGGGAGCAATCCGATACTGCGTGGACGCGTCCCTGGGAGG
>DNMS01000349.1 GCA_003488105.1 Rhodospirillaceae bacterium | reverse complement strand
CGGCGATCACGGGCACGCGGCCGTCGGCGGCCTCGATGCACCATTCGGTGACCTGCATGTGCTCCTCGTGGCTGAGGGTGGGTGACTCGCCGGTCGTGCCGCAGGGCACCAGGCCGTCCGTGCCTTCGGAGATCTGCCAATCAACGAAGTTCTTGAAAGCCGATTCGTCCACCACTCCATCCTTGAAGGGGGTAATCAGCGCAGGGAAAGAGCCCTTGAACATCGTTCACTCCTCGGTATCGTGCGGGGCCAGGGGATTGAGCGGACCATAGCCCTGACCGGCTTCGGCGGCAAGCGCGGACCGCCGCCGGACGGACCATGTTTCTGTCACGATTGCGTCGCTTGTTGCCAAGGTCCCGAAATCGTATCATCGCGGCCATGATGCGGCAGATTGCCACGCAATCCGTGATCGGGCCGCCAAGACGAGGAGGCCGAGCGCCATCGGGGGTATTCCGGTGGGTGTGTGCCTTTTGCGTCCTTGTCGGGCTGATCATCGGTGCCCAGGCGCAAGCGGGAACGAAGGCTGGCGGCGCGCCCGGGCCCGTCAATTCGCGCGACCTCGCCATCATGACCAAGGCCTTCAATGCCATGGACCAGGGTAAATGGTCCGAGGTCAAATCCCTGGAATCCAAAACCAAGGATCCTCTCGCCCGCAAATTGATTCAATGGGGGCGGTTGGCATCCTACAGCGGCCCGGCTGAATTCGACGAATTGTCGGCCTTCCTCTACAACAATCCGCAATGGCCCCGATCCTGGCGCATCAACGCCAAGGCCGAGGCACGCCTGTCGGCGACGGAGGCCGACGACGTGGTTCTGGCCTGGTTCACGGGGCGGCAACCGGTCACGGCGCTGGGCAAGGCACGCTATGCCGTTGCGTTGCTCAACCGCGGCGACAACAAGGACGAAGACCGGGCCACCGCCATGCTGCGCGATGCCTGGATCAACGGCGATTTTTCCAAGGCCGACGAAAAACACTTCATGGGCCGCCACGGCAAGCGCCTGCGCACGTCGGATCATATCGCGCGCCTGGACCGCCTGTTGTGGGAAGGCCGTTATTGGGCCGTGCGCCGCCATCTGTGGCGCGTGCCCAAGGCCTATCAGAAGCTCGGCCTGGCGCGTATTTCCCTGCGCCGCCAGATGGGCAACGTGGACGCCTTGGTCGCCAAAGTGCCGGACAACCTGCAGCGCGACCCGGGACTGATCTACGAGCGGCTGCGCTGGCGGCGCAAGAAAAGCCTGGATTCCGCGATCGACCTCGTGCGCTATCTGCCGGGCGATCAACCCCATCCAGAACTGTGGTGGGAGGAGCGCTCGACCCTGGTGCGCCGGGCCCTGCGCAAGGGCTTCATCACCGATGCCTACCGTATCGCCCGCAATCACGGACTCAGCGAAGGGGCCGACTATGCCGAAGCCGAATGGCTGGCCGGCTGGGTCGCCCTGCGTTTTTTGAACGAACCCAAGGTGGCGCTTCAGCATTTCCAGCGCATGTACGCCCGGGTCAATTATCCCGTCTCCCTGTCGCGTGGGGCCTATTGGATCGCGCGCAGCTATGAGGACCTGAAGCAGCCGCAGCGTGCCATCGAATGGTTCGCCCGTGCCGCCCTTCACCCGACGGCTTATTACGGGCAACTGTCGTTGTCTCGCGTCGACCCGGCGGCGGTGCTGCGCCTGCCGCCCGATCCGGAACCGGATGCGGACTTGGTCCGACAGTTCCAATCCCATGAACTGACCCGTGCGTTCCGCGCCCTATCCGCCGCCGGGGCCGACGTCACGCTGCGTGTTGTGTTGGAAACTTTGCTGGACCGGGCCGACGAGAATCCGGGCTGGCGCGTGCTGACCGCCGATCTGGCGGCGGAGGCCGAACGCCGCGACCTTGCCGTGCGGGTCGCCAAGCAGTCTCTGCGCGACGGCTTGATGTTGGCCAATCACGGCTATCCCGCGATCACCCTGCCCCGCCTGCCGACGAAATGGAACCTGCCGCCCCTGGAAGCGGCTCTGGTGCTGGGCATGATCCGCCAGGAAAGCGCCTTTCGCGGCAATGCCGTCAGCCGTGCCAGCGCCCAGGGCCTGATGCAGCTGATGCCGGCCACGGCCAAGGTGGTGGCGACACGCCGGGGCCTGCCGTTCTCGCGCGCCCGCCTGATCACGGATGCCGGCTACAACCTGACCCTGGGCCAGACCTATCTGGCCGGGCTGATCACGGAATTCGACGGCTCCTATGTGCTGTCGGTCGCCGGCTACAACGCCGGCCCCCATCGGGTGCGTCGCTGGCTCAAGGAATACGGCGATCCCCGGCAGAAGGACGTGGACGTCATCGACTGGGTCGAAATGATCCCCTTCGACGAAACCCGCGACTATGTGCAGCGGGTGATGGAGAATTTGCACGTCTACCGTTCGCGCCTGTCGGGCACCGAAGTCGCCTTCGCCCCCCATGTCGATCTGGCGCGCTGAACCGTCACAGGTAGAAAATCCGATCACCCGTCCCATTCACCGGATAGTGACCCGCAATCAAGTCGCCTGTTGTTGACCCGCTTTCCGGCGCCGCTCATAACGGCGGGACCACACGAGGGATCGTGGACACGGATTTTCGGAGGATTTGAGACATGGCGCACGACCAACTGACCGATATCGGGGCCTGCGTGTTCGACGCCTATGGCACCCTGTTCGACGTCGCCGCGGCAGCAGCCCATTGCAAGGACGACCTGGGCGACAACATGGTGCCGCTCGCCACCCTGTGGCGCGACAAGCAGCTGTCCTATTCCTGGCTGCGCTCGCTCATGGGCGAATATGTGGAATTCTGGCAAGTGACGCAGGATGGTCTCGATTACTCCCTGGCGGCCCTTGGTCTCGACGGCGATCCCACCTTGCGCCAGAAGCTCTTGGATCTGTATTTCAAGCTTGATGCCTATCCCGAGGTGAAGGGTGTCCTGACCAAGCTGAAGGCCGCCGGGTTAAAGACCGCAATCCTGTCCAACGGCTCGCCCGACATGCTGGACGCGGCCGTCAGCAACGCCGGCATCGGTGACGTATTGGACGATGTGCAATCGGTCGCGGACGTGGGAATCTTCAAGCCCCATCCCAGCGTCTATCAAATGTCCGTCGACCGCCTGGGCGTCGAGGCTGGCCGCATCTGCTTCATGTCGTCCAATGCCTGGGACGCGGCGGCGGCGGCCAACTTTGGCTTCAACGTCGTCTGGGTCAACCGCTTCAAACAGCCGCCGGAACGCCTGCCGGGCAAGATCGTCACGCAGCTCGACAATCTGAGCGGCCTGCCCGAGCTTCTCGGTCTATAACCACACATGACGGATGCGG
>DNMS01000172.1:6195-11452 GCA_003488105.1 Rhodospirillaceae bacterium | reverse complement strand
TTGATCGATGCGGGTGTGCCCGACATTCGTTTGACCAACCGCACCCGCCCGCGGGCGGATCGCATCGCCCAGGTCCTGGGCGATGCGGTCACGGTCCATGACTGGGACGATCGGGGCGCAGTCCTGGCGGACGCCAATCTTCTGGTCAACACGACGACCTTGGGCATGACGGGCAAGGATCCGTTGGAGGTTTCCCTGGATGCCCTGCCCGAGGCCGCGCTGGTCAACGACATCGTTTATGCGCCCCTGGAAACCGGGCTGCTGGCCGCTGCCCGGGCGCGCGGCAATCCGGTGGTCGACGGCCTTGGTATGTTGCTGCATCAGGCGCGGCCGGGGTTCGAGGCTTGGTTCGGCACCGCCCCCCAAGTCACACTGGATCTGCGTGCGCACATCCTGGCCCATCTGGGCCAGGGCTGAGCGGGCCGGGCGGTTATGTTCATCCTTGGACTGACCGGCTCCATCGGCATGGGGAAATCCACGGCGGCGGCGCAGTTGCGCCGCCTGGGCTTGCCGGTTCACGACGCCGATGCCGCCGTGCACGCCCTGATGGGCCCGGGCGGGGCCGCTGTCGCGGCCGTCGACGCGGCCTTTCCCGGCGTGGTCAAGAACGGTGCCGTCGATCGCCAAGTTCTGGGCGCGCGGGTGTTCGACGACGACGCGGCGCTCAAACGCTTGGAAGGAATTCTCCACCCCCTGGTCCGGCGCTCGGAAAAGGCTTTCCTCGCGGCCCGTGCCCGGCGGGGCGTTCCGCTGGTCGTGCTGGATATTCCGCTGCTGTTCGAAACCGGCGGCGACGCGCGCTGCGACGCGGTCCTGGTGGTGCATTGCCGCCCGGCCCTGCAGCGCCGCCGGGTGCTGGCCCGCCCCGGCATGACCGAGGAAAAGTTCCAGGCCATCCTGGCCCGTCAGGTGCCGGCGCGGGAAAAGGTCCATCTCGCCGATTTTGCCGTCAATACGGGGATCGGCCGACATGCGGCCTTGATGGAACTCCGGCGGGCGGTCAAACTGCTGCGGACATGCAAAGGACGGATCTGGGCGCCATCATCCTTTTGGTAAATGGCCCGACATCGGTAGGGAAGATCACCCATGCGGGAAGTGGTACTGGATACGGAAACGACGGGGCTTGATCCCCTGAACGGCCATCGCATCGTCGAAATCGGCTGCGTCGAATTGGTCAATCATGTCGCCACCGGCAACACCTATCATCAATACGTCAATCCCGACCGCGACATGCCGATCGAGGCCTTCAACGTGCATGGTCTGTCGGTCGAATTCCTGTCGGGACACCCCTTGTTCGCCGAAATCGCCGACGCCTTCCTGGACTTTGTCGGCGACGCGCCCTTGGTAATCCACAATGCGTCCTTCGACATGGGCTTCATCAATGCGGAACTGGCGCGCCTGAAACGGCCGTCGATTCCGCTGGCCCAGGCCGTCGATACGGTCGCCATGGCGCGCAAGAAATTCCCCGGGGCGGGGGCCAGCCTCGATGCCTTGTGCCGGCGGTTCCAGATCGATAACACGCACCGCGATTTGCACGGCGCCCTGTTGGACGCGCGCCTGCTGGCCGAAGTTTATCTGGAATTGATCGGCGGCCGTCAGCCGGATTTGGAGCTTGCCGCCGAGGCGGGGGCCCAGGGCGTCACCGTGGAGCGGGTCGCCCGGCCGCCACGCGCGCATGCGCCGCTTCCGGAAGAAGAAGCGGCCCATCGGGCCTTTCTGGAAAAATTGAAAGACCCCGTCTGGGTTGCGTGATGCAGTCCGCCCGCGGCGGATTAATGCCTAGGCGTCGCTTTTGACTTGGGTCTGGAGCTTATCGACGTTCTGCTGATAAAGGGCGGCGAAGTCGATCGGGCTGAGGACCAGCGGTTGGAATCCGCCGTCGCGGCTGACATCGGCCAGGATCGCGCGGGCAAAGGGGAACATCAGGCGCGGGCATTCCACGAACAGGACCGACGCCCGGTACTCTTCCGGGATGCGCAGGGTGAACAGGCCCGCGTACTTCAGTTCCAGGATATAGGTTACCTGATCGGCGATTTTGCTCTCGGACTTGATGTCGAGAATGACCTCGAACACGTTTTCGGCAAGGCCTTCGACCTGGACGTCCAGGTTCAGGTTCAGCTCGGGTTGGCCCTTGGGCGGTTCGAGAAAAATCTGCGGCGCGCCCGGAACCTCGAAGGACAGGTCCTTAATGTATTGGCCGTGGATCATCAGGGGAACTTCGTCCCCTTGCTTGATCCCACTGGGGGCGGCCGGTCCCGTTGCGGGCGTCGTGTCGTCGCTCATGATCGTCTCCGTATTTAAGGCGATAGCTGGCTACCATGGATCAGGGCTGGGAACAACCGCCAAGGCAGCCTCGGCCTGGTCTGGGTCAGCCGCTTTCGGGCGGGCCGCCGGGTCGTCTGGGGTGGTCCCTGTCCTCAAGGGCTTCCGGGTCCGGCGGAACTTCTTCGAAATCGCCGTCGATGACCGGCCCGCGGCCGGGCCCGCGACCATGACTGGGCCCGGCAGACCCCTGTCCCGGCGCGGTCCCCATGCCCATGGTCTGGACATGGACGCGGCCGTGGCGCAGAACATAGCGCCCGATGGCTTGGGCGGCGGCGGCGCGGAACGGCGGCACGAACAAAACAAAGCCGAAGGCATCTGTCATGAAACCCGGGGTCAGCAGCAGGGCCCCGGCCATCAACAGACACAGCCCGTCGAACATTTCGGCCACGGGCAGGCGGTCCTGGGCCAGGCTGTCCTGTACCCGGCGCAGGGTGTCGAGCCCCTGATGACGCAGCAGCGCCGTGCCCAACACCGCCGTCAGGATGACCACGGCCAGGGTCGGCCATAGGCCGATCACACCGCCGACCTGCACAAACAGGCCGATCTCGATGATCGGGACGGCGACGAACAGGATCAGGATGAATGGGGCCACGGGTTGTAGTTATCCTGTATTGCGACTATCTCAAGGGTCTGGCTCAAGGGTCTGGGGCAAAGGCTTGGCACATAAGGTTCATCGGCGGCTTGAGTTTAGCAGCCGGGACCGGCGGGGTCGCCCCCGATGCGGCGCCCGCCCGTCCGCAGCTTTGCTGGACCTGGGCACGGGGGTCCGCTAACCTTGGCGCGCAAGGACGCGTTCGAACTTAAACCACGGGTGCCGGCGGCGGTTCCAGCCGCTTCGGTGCCAAGGCCTCCATCGTCGGGGGCGCAAACAAAAAGGTCCGAATTCACAAATGGGCGGCGGATTCCAGTTCATCGATATCATTCTCATCGCCATGGTCGCGGCGTTCTTCGTGCTGCGTCTGCGCAGCGTGCTCGGCCGCCGGGACGGCAACGACGGCAGCGGTCACCGCGATCCGTTCAAACCGGTCCCGCCCGAGGAAGCCGCCGACGGCAAGGTCATCGCCCTGCCGGAGCGCAAGGTCGACGATTCGCCGCAATCGAAATCCGACCCCGGCGCCTTTGCCGCCGAGGGCACGATCGACAACGGCCTGGTGCAGATCAGGGTCGCCGACCCCGACTTTTCGCCTGATGAATTCCTGGCCGGTGCGCGCGTCGCTTTTGAGATGATCCTGGACGCTTTCGCCGCCGGGGACGTGAAAACCCTGAAGACCCTGCTGGACCCGGGTGTGTTCGCTGATTTCGAGGCGGCGATCCGCGACCGCGAGGAACACGGCCATACCGTCGAGGACACCCTGGTCGGCTTCAAGTCGGTGGACCTCGTCGAGGCCTATATGGAAGGCCGCATCGCCAACATCACCATCAAGTTCGTGACCGAACAGGTCAACGTGACCCGCGACGCCGAAGGCCAGGTCGCCGAAGGCAACCCGAACGAGGTCATCACGGTCACTGATTTCTGGACCTTTGCCCGCGACACCAAGGCCCGCGACCCCAACTGGGCCCTGGTCGCAACCCATAGCGCCGACTAGGCAGGCGATGGGGGGCTCACGCGTCCACCGCCGTTCGTCCATCTGGGCGCTCGTCCTGGCCGTCCTCGTCTCCGGCCTCGTCGCGGGCTGCGGCGCGATCCAGAAGGTCGTCCCCGCCAGCGACTATCAGGCACCGGCCGAAGTCCCCCCGCAACTGATCCTGGAGCCCGCGGAGTTCAAGACCCTGCCCGGTTGGCGCGCGGACGTGCTGTCCGACGCTTTGGCTGCGTTTCTTGCGTCCTGCCCGGTGATCGCAAAACGCCCGGCTGATCAGCCGCTCGGATACCTTCCCGAACACGGCACCATGGGCGATCTCGCGAAAATCTGCGCCGAGGCCCGCGGTCTCAACACCAAAAGCACGGCGCAGCTGCAGTTCTTCATTGAACGCAGCTTCCGCCCCTTCCATGTCCGTGACGGCCAGAAACGGGACGGCAAGTTCACGGGCTATTACGAACCTTTGCTGCGCGGCAGCTTTCAGCCCAACGTCCGTTATCGCCATCCGGTCTATGCCCGCCCGCGCGACATCGTGGTGGTCGAACTCGGCATGTTCGACCCGGACCGCAAGGGCGAACAGCTGGCCGGCCGGCTGGTCGACGACCGCCTACTGCCCTATTTCGACCGCCGCGAAATCCTCGGGGGCGCCCTGCGGGGCCGGCAGCTCGAACTGCTTTGGGTCGACAGCGCCATCGATCTGTTCTTCCTGCATGTCCAGGGTTCGGGCCGTATCCTGCTGCCCGACGGCAGCCATGTGCGCCTCGCCTTCTCGGGCCGCAACGGCCACCGCTATTCCTCCATCGGCCGCGAACTGGTGGCTGAGGGCGCGATGAAGGTCGAGGACGTGACCATGCCGTCCCTGCGGGCCTGGATGACGGCCAATCCGCTGGCGGCCGAACAATTGATGCTGAAAAACCGCTCCTTCATCTTTTTCCGTGTGGAAAAGGACGAGGTCGTGAAGGGCGCCATGGGCGTGCCGCTGACGGCCGGCCGCTCGCTTGCCGTCGATCCCAAATATGTGCCGCTGGGCCTGCCGCTTTGGCTGGTGACCACGGACCCGCTCGACCCCAAGAACGAAAAACCGCTGACCCGCATGGTTGTGGCCCAGGATACGGGCTCGGCCATCAAAGGCATCGTGCGCGGCGACCTGTTCTGGGGCTTCGGGGCCGAGGCCGAGGCCCGGGCCGGGCTGATGAACGAAGGCGGCGTGTACTACCTGCTTCTGCCGCGCAAGTAGGCGGGCGGCACCACCCGGGGCCCCTGCCGTTCGGCCTTGTCAATCGGCGGCCAAGCCCGCATTCTGCCTTCCATCATGACCGAATATGCACCCGCCCTGAAAACCCCGCCGACCT
>DNMS01000172.1:3185-6016 GCA_003488105.1 Rhodospirillaceae bacterium | reverse complement strand
GAAAACCCCGCCGACCTTGCCCGAGGTCGGTCTGTTCGCGACCTGCCTCGTCGATCTCATGCGGCCCAGCGTCGGCTTCGCCACGGTGAAGCTGCTGGAGGATGCGGGCTGCCGCGTTTCCGTGCCCGAGGCCCAGACCTGCTGCGGCCAGCCGGCCTATAATTCCGGCGACAGCCCGGATGCGCGGGATATCGCGAAAAACGTGATCGCCGTGTTCGAAGGCTTCGATTACGTGGTTGCCCCCTCCGGCTCCTGCGCCGGGATGATTTCCCATCATTACCCGAACCTGCTGAAGGACGACGCGGCCTGGAAGGCGCGGGCCGAGGCGCTGGCCGCGAAAACGTTCGAGCTGGTCGCTTTTCTGACCGACGTCCTGCAGGCGGAAATCTCCCCGCCCGATCTGGGCGCGACGGCGACCTATCACGATTCATGTTCGGGCCTGCGCGAACTCGGCATCAAGGCGCAGCCCCGGGCATTACTCGGCAAGGTCGGCGGCCTGACCCTGGTCGAGGGCGCCATTCCGGAAACCTGCTGTGGCTTCGGCGGGTTGTTCTGCGTCAAGTACCCGGACATTTCCGAACGCATGGTCGACGCCAAGGCCGACGACATTTTGGCCACGGGGGCGGACCTGTTATTGGCCGGCGACCTGGGTTGCCTGATGAACATGGCCGGGCGGCTGAAACGCCGGGGGGCGTCCGTTCAGGCCCGCCACATCGCCGAGGTCCTGGCCGGGATGACCGACCAGCCCGCCATCGGCGAAGCGGACGAGGACACGGCCTGATGGAAACCCAGACCCGCCGGTTCAAGCAGAACGCCCGCGAGGCCATGGCCGACGGCCAGCTGGCCCAGGCCCTGACCCGCCTGGGCGAAGGCTTTCCCCTGCGCCGGGCCGAAGCCATCGACCGCCTGCCCGAGTTCGACCAACTGCGCGACGCCGCCAAGGCGATCAAGGACCACACCCTGGCCCATCTCGACCTGTACCTGGAACAGTACGAATCCCGGGTCAAGGAAGCGGGCGGCCATGTCCATTGGTGCCGCACGGGCCAGGACGCGCGGGAAAAGATTCTGGAAATCTGCCGCAAGGTGGGGGCCAGGACCGTCACCAAGTCGAAGTCCATGATCGGCGAGGAAATCGCCATCAACGATTTCCTGGAGGAAAACGGCGTCGCCCCGATCGAAACGGACCTGGGCGAATACATCATTCAGCTGAGGAAGGAGCCGCCGTCGCACATCATCGCCCCGGCCGTGCATCTGAACAAAGGCCAGGTCGAGGAAACGTTTCGCAAGGCGCACACCAACCTGGACCCGGCGCGCAATCTGGACGACCCCAAATCCCTGCTGGAAGAAGCCCGCAATGAACTGCGCGAAAAATTCCTCAATGCCGATGTCGGCCTGACCGGGGCCAACTTCCTGATCGCCGAAACGGGGACCAACGTGCTGGTCACCAACGAAGGCAACGCGGACCTGACCTATTCCCTGCCGCGCGTGCACATCGTCATCGCGTCTTTGGAAAAGGTCATCCCGACGCTGGAGGATACGGCGACGGTGCTGCGCGTGCTGGCGCGCTCCGGCACGGGCCAGGACATTACCGTCTACACCACCTTCTGCACGGGGCCGAAGCGGCCCGCCGATCTCGACGGGCCCGATGAATACCATGTCATTCTGCTCGACAACGGGCGGACGGAGCTGGTCGGCACGGAATTTCAGGAAATGCTCCGCTGCATCCGCTGCGGGTCCTGCCTCAACCACTGCCCCGTTTATCACGCCATCGGCGGCCATGCCTACGGCTGGGTCTATTCCGGGCCCATGGGCGCCGTGCTGATTCCGGGCCTGATCGGCATGCACGAAGCGGGCGACCTGCCCAATGCCTCGACCCTGTGCGGCAAGTGCGAGACCGTCTGTCCCATGCACATTCCCCTGCCCCGGATGCTGCGCGCCTGGCGCGAACGCCAGTATCAGAGGAAGGGCAATTCGGCGGCCGCGCGCTGGTCGCTCCAGCTCTGGGCGGCGCTTGCCAAGCGGCCCAAACTATACCGCGCCCTCACCGGCCCGCTGATGACCGCACTTGCCATTCTCGGGCGCAAGCGCGGGCGGTTCCGCTGGCTGCCGCTGGCCGGCGGCTGGACCGGCCCCCGCGACCTGCCCGCCCCCCAGGGCGACAGCTTCATCGCGCAGTATCACAAGGGTCCCGTGGGCGCGGTCATTCGGAGCGGCAAACGATGAGCGGGCGCGACCAAATTCTCGGCGACCTGCGCGCAGCATTAACCCAATCCAACGACGGGGCCCGCCGCGCCGCCGTGGCCCAGCGCCTGATGGCCAAGGCGCGCCACGTTATCCCGGCCCGCGGCAAGGATACCGGGGCCGATGCCACCGACCGCTTCCAGGCCGAGGCCGAACGGGTTCAGGCCACGGTCGCCCGCGTCACCTCCCTGGACGACCTGCCGGGGGCCGTCGCCGATTACCTGGCGGCGCAGAACATGCCGGCCAATGTCCGCATGACCCCGGACCCCAGGCTGCAGGCCGCCCCCTGGGACAAGACGGCGATCACCATTTCCGAAGGCCCGGCCCAGGGCGAGGACACGGCGGGCGTCAGCCATGCCTTCGGCGCCGTCGCGGAAACGGGCTCGCTGGTGTTCCTGTCCGGCCCGGAAAGCCCGACCACGGTCAACTTCCTGCCGGGCGCCGTCGCCGATTATCTGGCGGCGCAGAATCTGCCGGCCAATGTGCGCATGACGCCGGACCCGCGCCTGCGCGCCGCCCCCTGGGACAAGACGGCGATCACCATCGCCGAAGGCCCGGCCCAGGGTTCGGACACGGCGGGCGTCAGCCAT
>DNMS01000172.1:549-2968 GCA_003488105.1 Rhodospirillaceae bacterium | reverse complement strand
GACCACGGTCAACTTCCTGCCGCCGGTCCATATCGCCGTGCTGCGGGCGTCGGACATTTCCGGCTGTTTCGAGGACATCTGGTCGCGCCTGCGTGCCGACCGCCAGAACGCCGAGGGGGCCGGCCGCTTCATGCCGCGCACGGTCAACTGGATCACCGGCCCGTCGCGCACGGCGGACATCGAACTGGTCCTGTTCCTGGGCATTCATGGGCCGAAGCATCTGCACATCGTAATCGTGGACGATGGGGACGATGGCCGACAAACGGGTTAAGGGGCCGGGCGCCCCGCCGGAAGACGACGCCCTCTGGGCGCTGGTCACCCGCGACGTCAAACCCCTGCCCGTCCGCGAAGCCCGCATCGACCATCCGGTCCCCGACCCGGCCGCCCTGCCGCCGAAGGCCAAGCCGGCCCCCCGCTCCTACCGCACGACCCCGCTGCCCGAGCCCGCGGCCATGACCCCGGCCACGGCCCGCGAACTGCGCCATGGCGCGGCCCCCGGGCTCGACCGCCGCACCCAGACCAACATGCGGCGGGGCAAGATGGCCGTCGAAGGCCGCCTTGATTTGCACGGCATGACGCAATCGGTCGCCCATCAGGAACTGATCGGCTTCATCACCCGCGCCTATGGTCAGGGCAAGCGCTGCGTGCTGGTCATCACCGGCAAGGGCACGCGCGACACCGGCGAAATCGGCGTTCTGCGTCAGGCCGTGCCCGGCTGGCTCAACGCCCCGCCCTTGAAGGGCCTGATCCACGCCTTCGACCACGCGGCCCGCCCGCACGGCGGCGAAGGCGCGCTCTATATCCTGCTCAAACGCAACAAAGGAGCGGCGGAATGACCCCCTTCGGCCAGAAGGTGCGCCGCCTGCGCAAGGTGCACAAGATCACCCTGAAGCAGTTCGCCCAGGAAATGGGCGTGTCCTCGGCCTATTTCTCGGCGCTCGAACACGGCTACCGCGGCCGCCCCGGCCCGGGCCTGGTGCAGCAGATCGCGGGTTACTTTAATTTAGGCATGGAGGAAACGGACGAGCTCAAACGCATGGCGGCCCTGTCCCATCCCCGCATCACCGTCGACACGGCGGGCCTCAATCCCAAGGCGACGGAACTGGCCAACCTGCTGGCCGAACTGATCCACGAACTGGACGAAGACACCATCGACTGGATCATCGCCGAAATCCGCGGCCGCCGCGCCGCCCGCACGCGGGGCGGGCCGACGCATTAATCTTTCAGAAAAACCACTGAGGCGGTGAGGCGGTGAGAAGAAAAAGAGTTCCTGGACTCCCGCTTTCGCGGGAGTGACGAGGGTGCCCGCACCGATTACGTCATTCCCGCGAAAGCGGGAATCTAGCCTTGTTCCTCATTCTTTCTTCTCACCGTCTCACCGCCTCAGTGGTTTTCCTTAAAGAATGAACTTGGACAGATCCGCGTTCTTGGCGAGCGGCGCGACCTGTTCGTCCACGTATTTCGCGTCGATGGTCACCGTTTCGCCGGAGCGGTCGGAGGCGGTGTAGCTGATCTCCTCGACCAGCTTTTCCAGGACCGTGTGCAGGCGCCGGGCGCCGATGTTCTCGACGCCGTCGTTGATGTCGACGGCGAGGCCGGCGATGGCGTCGACGGCGTCCTCGGTGAAGATCAGCTCCAGCTCTTCCGTCTTTATCAATGCCACGTATTGCTTGAGCAGCGACGCCTCGGTCTCCGTCAGGATGCGTTTGAAGTCGTCCTTGGTCAGGGCCCGCAGGTTGACGCGGATGGGCAGGCGCCCCTGCAGTTCCGGTAGCATGTCCGAGGGTTTCGAGACATGGAACGCGCCCGAGGCGATGAACAGGATGTGGTCCGTGTTCACGGGCCCATGCTTGGTCGCGACGGTGGTGCCTTCGATCAGCGGCAAGAGGTCGCGCTGCACGCCTTCGCGGCTGACGTCGCCGCCCTTCACGTCGGTGCGCTGGGAAATCTTGTCGATCTCATCCAGGAACACGATGCCGTTGTTTTCCACGGCATGGATCGCGTCCTTCACCACCCGATCGTCGTCCAGAAGCTTGTCGCCTTCCTCGGCCAGCAGGACGCCGTAGCTTTCTTCCACGGTCAGGCGCTTGGGTTTCTGCTGCTGGCCGAAGGCCTTGCCCAGCATGTCGCCCAAATTGAGCATGCCCATCTGCGCGCCGGGCATGCCGGGGATGTCGAAGGTCGGCATGCCGATGCCGGCGCTGTCTGACACGGTGACCTCAATCTCGCGGTCATTCAGTTCGTTGTTGCGCAGCTTGCGCCGGAAGGTTTCGCGCGTTTCCTTGGAGGCGTTCTCGCCGACCAGGGCGTCGAGCACCCGCTCCTCCGCCCGCGCCTCGGCCTTGGACTGGACCTGCTTGCGCAGGCGCTCGCGGGTCATGTGGATGGCGGTCTCGACCAGGTCGCGGACGATCTGCTC